>DATFLO010000115.1:0-18781 GCA_035267605.1 Gammaproteobacteria bacterium | reverse complement strand
GGCCGGGCGTAGCAGTAGACGCAGCCGTGCTCGCAGCCGCGGTAGGGGTTGATGGAGCGGTCGAAGGGGAGGTCGGGGGAGTCGTTCCAGGTGATGGCGGTGCGGCTGGCGTCGGCGGCCACCTCGGTGCGCAGCGTGGGCGGCAGCAGGTCCTTGTCGCCCCAGCCGTCGTCCACCGGCTCATGCTCGATGGGCTGGAAGCGCCCCTCGGGGTTGCTGATGGCCCCGCGTCCCTTGCGGGGCGCGCCGCTGTCGCCGCCTGCCATGCGCTGGGGCCTCCCTGCCGGGGCGTTGCCGTTTCCTGCCTCCCACTATAGGCCCACCGGGCCTAGTCGAAAAGCTGGCGCTCCAGCGACCGCAGTCGGCGCACCTCCTCCAGCAGGTCGAGGACCAGGGCCGCGCCCTCGGGGTTGACCCCGAGGTCGCGGCGCAGCCGCAGCGCGGTCTGCAAACGGGTCACCGAGGTGCCGCTGAAGCACCAGCGCGAGCGCTCCGGCAACGGCTCCAGGATGCCCACCTCGACCATGGCCAGGAGATCGTCGGCGCCGAGGCCGCTGGCCCGGCCCAGCTCGCTCAGGGTATAGACGGTCGCCTCGTCGAGGACCACCCCGGATATGGGCTGCAGCGACTTGGCCATGGATCAGACCCCCAGGCTGGCGCGTGGATTGAAGGACAGGCTGGCGGCCATCCGGCGATAGAGCTCGGTCTGCTCCTCGTTCTCCGGCTTGGGCGCATGGATCTGGAGCACCACGTACTGATCGCCCGCATGGCTCCCGGGCAGGCCGCGCCCCTTGAGCCGGAGCTTCTGGCCCGACTGGGCCCCTGCCGGGATGGTGAGGTTCACCGCGCCTCCCAGTGTAGGCACCCGCACCTTTTCCCCCAAGGCCGCCTCCCAGGGCGCGATCGGCAGGTCCAGGTAGACGTCCCGCCCGTCCAGACGGAAATGGCGGTGAGGCCGGATGTTCACCTCCAGATAGAGATCGCCGGCGGGGCCGCCGCCGAGCCCCGGGCTGCCCTGGCCGGCCAGGCGGATCTGCTGGCCGTCGCGGATGCCGGCCGGGATGGTGACGTCCAGGCTGTGCGGCCGGTGGAAGACCCGTCCCTGGCCGTCCATCTCGGGGACGCTCACCTGGATGCGCTGCTGGTCGCCGTGGAAGGCCGCCTCCAGCGCGATCTCGATGCGCGCGTGCTGGTCCTCGCCGCGGGCGCTGAAGCCGCCGCCCCCGCCCCAGGCGCTGCCGCGGGCACGGCCGCCGAAACCGCCGCCGAGGCCGCCGCCGAACAGGTTCTCGAAGAACTCGCTGAACTCCTCCGGCCCCATGCCGCCCAGGCCGCTTGCGCCGGCCGACCCGCCGCCGGAGTCGAAGTGGCCCTCCCAGCCCGGCGGCGGCTCGAAGCTCTGCCCCTGCCGCCAGCCCGAGCCGAGCTGGTCGTAGGCCGCCCGCTTCTCGGGGTCGGAGAGGACCTCGTAGGCCTCCTTGACCTCCTTGAAGCGCTCCTCGGCGTCCGGCTCTTTGCTCACGTCCGGGTGGTACTTGTGGGCGAGCTTGCGGTAGGCGCGCTTGATGGCGTCCTTGTCCGCATCCCGGGATACGCCGAGGGTCTTGTAGTAGTCCTTGTATTCCATGGCCGCGTCCTACGCCTGCGGGGCAAAAAAGCCGGGGTCGCTGCCCCGGCTCGCTGATGGTCCAAAGCGCGCCGCGGGGCCGGGGTCAGGACTCCACCTCGATCTTGCGCGGCTGCCCTTGCGCCTGCTTGGGGATGGTGATCTCCAGCACGCCGTTGTTGCTCTTGGCCTTGACCTTCTCGGCGTCGGCGGTGTCGGGCAGGGTGAAGCGCCGGAAGAAGGTGCCGCGCACGCGCTCGACGCGCTTGTAGCCGGCCTCCTCCTCCGCGCTCTCCCGGCGGCGCTCGCCGCGGATGGTGAGCACGCCGTTCTCCAGCGATACCTCGATGTCCTTGGGATCCACCCCCGGGACGTCGGCGGTGATCAGGTAGCGGTCGGCGTCCTCCTGGACATCCACCGCGGGCCGCCAGTCGGCGGCCACCATGCCGCTTTCGGCGGTCTCGTCGCCGCCGAGCCGGGTGTCGAACAGCCGGTTCATCTCGTTCTGCAGCTGGCTGATGGTACGCCAGGGGTCGTAGCGGACGATTGCCATGGCCGTCTCCTTGGTTCAATCCGGTTGGGCTTGCCGGCCGCCGCCTTGGGCGGACGGCCCTGACAGGGATTTGGGGACAAACGGGCGGTTTTCAAGGGGTTGGCCGGGCCCCCGGTCGAATCGGCGGCGCGGATCGAGTATCCTGTAGGGTCCCGAGGTCGTTGGGTGTTCCCCCACACACCCTATCGGAGGCGCGATTGTCTGGCAGTGAGGAGGGCACCCCCGGGCCCGTCGGCGGGGGGGTGGAGGGCCCGCGCCGGTTCCCCGGGCGGAGGCTGTCGGCGCTCCTGCTGCTGGCTGCCCTCGGCGGCTGCGGCGGCGGCGAGCCGGATTCGGCCCTGGAGGCCATCCGGCAGTCCGGCGAGCTCCGGGTCATCACCCTCAACTCCCCCACCACCTACTACTACGGCCGCGACGGCGAGAAGGGCCTGGAATACGACCTGGCCCGGCGCTTCGCGGCCGATCTGGACGTGGACCTGCGGCTGGTGGTGATGGACGACATCGGCGGCGTCTTCGACGCGCTCGAGGACGGCAAGGGGGACCTGGCCGCCGCCGGCCTGACCGTCACCCGCGAGCGCAAGAAGCGTTTCGAGTTCGGGCCTTCCTACCAGACGGTGCAGCAGCAGGTGGTCTGTCGCCGGGGCGGCAGGGTCCCCCGCGACTGGGGGGACCTGCCCGATGTGGACCTGCTGGTCATGAAGCACACCAGCTACGTCGAGCGGCTGCGGGAGGTCAAGCAGGTCGTGCACGGTCTGGACTGGCGCGAGACCGGCTCCCTGTCCACCGAGCAGATCCTGGAGAAGGTGTGGCGGGGCGAGGTGGACTGTACCGTGGCCGACTCCAACATCGTCGCCCTCAACCAGCGCTATTATCCCGAGCTGGTGGTGGCCTTCCCCATCAGCGAGGAGCAGCAGCTCGCCTGGGCGCTGCCCGCGGGCTCGGACGAGCTGCGCGCCAAGCTGGATTCCTGGTTCGCGGGCCTGCAGGAGCGCCACGAGCTGGCGGCCATCCGCGACCGCTACTACGGCCATGTCCAGATCTTCGACTACGTGGACATCGCGACCTTCCAGCGCCGGATCAAGAGCCGCCTGCCCACCTACAGGCCCCTGTTCCAGCGCGTGGCCAAGGACTACCCGGCCCTGTCCTGGGAGCTGCTGGCCGCCCAGGCCTACCAGGAATCCCACTGGCGGCCCCGGGCCCGGAGCCCGACCGGGGTGCGCGGCATGATGATGCTCACCCTGACTACCGCCCGCTCGCTGGGCATCCGCAACCGGCTGAACGTGGCCAAGAGCATTCGCGGCGGGGCCGAGTACCTGGGGCGCCTGTACGACCGGCTGCCCGCTTCCATCGAGGAGCCGGACCGGACATGGATCGCCCTGGCGGCCTACAACGTCGGCCTGGGCCACATCTGGGACGCCCGGCGCCTGGCCGAGCGGGCGGGGCGGGACGCGGACAGCTGGAGCGCCATCAAGGCCATGCTGCCCAAGCTGTCCCGGCGCAAGTACTACAAGGACCTGCCCTACGGCTACGCCCGCGGCACCGAGCCGGTGAAGTACGTGCGCCGCATCCGGCAGTACTTCCAGATCCTGGAGCGGCACTTCGGCGAGCAGGGGCTCGACCTGGAGGCCGACCAGGCCTCTTGAAATCCGGGGCCGCCGACCGGCGGCGGGGCTAGTCCAGCTGGCGGTTGGCGGAGCGCAGGTCGGCCATGCTCAGTACGCCGGCCGAGGCCTTGAGCTGGAGCCGGGACAGCAGGTAGCGGTGGCGGGCGTTGGCCAGGTCCTGCAGGGCGCTGAAGTACTCCTGCTGGGCGTCGAGGACGTCCACGCTGGTGCGCCGGCCCACCTCGAAGCCGGTCTGGACCGCCTCCAGCTGGGTCTTGGCCGAGCGCACCTGGGCCCGCAGGCTGCGCACCTCCTGCATGGCGGACTGCCAGTCGTAGAAGGCCTGGACCGTGTTGACCCGGATGTTCTCCTGCTCGTCGTCCAGCTGCAGCCGGGTCTGGGCGGCCTGGGTCTCGGCGATGTTGGCCTTGGCCGAGACCGCCCCGCCCTGGTAGATGGGCCATTGCAGCTGGATCGAGGCGCTCTTCTGTTCATCCTCGGTGAAGAAGCTGCCCCCCTCCACCTTGCTGTATTGCGCCTGGGCCGAGATCTGCGGCCAGCGCTCGCGGCGGGCCAGCTCGGCCTGCTTGCGGTCGATGGTGAGCTGCTTGCGGGTCTGGGTCAGCTGCGGGTGCTGCTCCAGCGCCCGGTCCACCCAGGGGGCGGGCTGGTCGGGATCGGGCGCCACCAGGGTGACGTCCTCCACCGGCTTCAGCTCCGGCACCGGGCGGCGGATCAGGCGGCGCAGCCGCTGCTTGGCGGTGCGCAGGGTGTTGCGGGCGCGGATCAGCCGGGTCCGCGCCTGGTCGCGGCGGGCCTCGGCTTCGCGCACGCCGACGATGTCTCCGGTGCCCACGTCGAACTGGGCCTGGGCGCGGTCGAGGTGCTGCTTGACCCGGCGCACCTCGCGCTGGGCCAGGTTCACCTCCGACTCGCCGTCGAGCACGTCGAAGTAGGCCTGGGCCACCTGCATCATCAGGTCCTGGCGGGCGGAGGACACCGCCGCGGTGGCCTGGTCCTGGCCCTCCTGGGCGATGTCCAGCGAGATCCAGGTGCGCCCGCCGGAGAACAGGGGCTGGGTCAGGGTGAGGCTGTAGTTGTCCTGGGTGTAGTCGGTGCTGCTGCTGCCGCTGAAGTTGGTGGTCTGCTTCTCGTTGGTGCGCGAGCGGCTGGCGCTGCCGGTGAGGCTGGGCATGATCCCGGAGCGGGCCTGATCCTCCTGGTAGTTGGCGATTACGCGCTGCTTCTCGGCCCGCTGCAGGTTGGGGTCCACCTCCTCGGCGCGCTGGTACAGGTCCAGAAGACCGGAGGCCCCCGCCCAGGCCGGCAGCACCAGCAGGCCCAGCGCCAGCAGGAGCCGTCCGGCCGGCTTCGGACCGCGAGGGGCGTGGCGGCGGCCGGCGTGACCGGGAGAGGGGGAAGCCGGGTTGCGCATTTCAGGTCCTTGGTCGGGGCGGGGAGGCCGCGGGCCGATTCGGATCCGCCGACGGTCCGGCATCAGCGGCATGGCCGGCGGGCGCCGTTGGGCTCGGAAGCCGGTAGTTTGCTGACCGAACGGTCAGCCCGTCAAGCACTCCGGCCCGCCGGGCCGCGGGCTCCAGGGGCGGCCGGGTGCGCGCTTCCGGCCGCAGGGTGCGCCGTTTGCGCCTGCGCGGCAAGGGGCGGCACGGTCCCCGTCCGGTGGTTGCGGTGGCCCGCTATTTGCACAATGATTGCGGGTACGCCGCCGGCGGCCGGAGGTGCTTGACGCCGCCCCGGACCGCCGCCCGCAAGCCGGCCGGAGGGAACACCATGCGCCTGCGCACCAAGCTCCTGTTGCTGCTCACCGTGGCCACCATGCCGCCGCTGCTGGCGATCCTGTTCTACGCCGGCTACCTGGGCAGCCGCACCCTGTCGGAGCAGGTTGACGAGGACATGCAGCTCATCCTGCAGCGCGGGGTGGCCGAGATCCGCACCCTGGTGGAGGGCGAGAAGGCGGCAGCCCGGGCCCTGGCCCAGGCGCCCACGCTCGACCGCTACGTCGGCTCCCTGGTGCAGGACCGGGGCCGCCCGGAGGCCCGCCGGGAGCTGGAGCGCTACTTCCTGGCCTACCAGGAGGCCAAGCCCTCGGTGCAGGCGGTGCGCGTCCTGGATACCCGCGGCAACACCCTGGTCAAGGTCAAGGAGGGCGAGATCATCGCCCCCGACCAGGAAGGGCCGGTGGGCGTGCCCATCGTCGCCAACCACGCCTACAAGGCCTATTTCCAGAAGGCCCGCCACCTCAGCGTGGGCGAGGTGGGCATGTCCAACTTCGAGCTCGGCCGGGTCAGTCCCAAGGCCGATTTCTGCCCGGCCATGATCCGCTACATGGTGCCCCTGGCCTATCACGGGCGGAAGATCGGCTATCTGGTGGTCAACGGCTGGGGCAAGCGCATCGATCAGATCCTCTCCGGGCTGATCGCCAAGCGCAAGGGCGATGTCTACCTGGTGGAGTACAACCGGCTGGATCCGCGCCGCGACGGCATCTTCCTCTATCACCCCGAGGACAGCCGGCGCTTCGCCAACCAGCGGGGCAACTCCGCCTACCTGGCGGTGAACATGGGCGATGACGTGGGAAGCGCGGTTCACGGCGCGGATGCGGGGGTGGTCCGGGTGCCGGACAGCGACGACCGTTTCTACTTCACGCGCTTCAGCCCCTTCGACGATCCCACCCGCGGCTGGGTGCTCGGGGTGCGGGCCCACACCGCGGCGCTGCTCGCGCCCACCAACAAGATGCAGGTCTCCATTGCCGGGGTCGGGGCGCTCGCCCTGCTGGTGATCCTGCTGCTGTCGCGCTGGGCGGCCGCCGGCGTCACCACGCCCATCCACCGCCTGGCCAACAAGGTCCGGCGGCTGGCTGAGGGCGATCTCGGCGTGCGCTGCCGCTCGGATCGGACCGACGAGGTGGGCAGCCTGGCGCGCACCTTCGACCATTTGGCCGACAGCCTGGAGACCGCCCAGCAGCAGCGCGACGATGCCGAGGCCAAGGCCTGCCAGGCGGCCAAGCTGGCGTCCGTGGGCGAGCTGGCCGGCGGCCTGGCCCACGAGATCAACAACCCGCTCAACAACATCCGCTCGCTGGCCACCCTGGTGGAGCGGGATCTGCCCGATGACCGGGTCCCGGAGCGGGTCCACCGCGACCTGCGCACCCTGCGCCAGGAATGCGAGCAGTGCAGCCGCATCATCCAGGGCCTGCTGAACTTCGGACGCCAGATGGAGCCGGAGTTCCGGCCCCTGGACGTGATCCAGCTGATGGACCAGACCCTCGAGCTGCTGGAGCGCAAGGCCCACTCCTCCGGGATCCGGCTCTACCGGGAGGAGACCGCGGAGGCGCTGCCGCCGGTTCTGGCCGATGCCAACCAGCTGCAGCAGGTGCTGGTGAATACCGTACTGAACGCCCTGCAGGCCAGCCGTGAGGGGCAGGAGGTCGCGGTGAGCGCGACCGCCAAAGGCGGCTGCGTTCGGGTGGCGGTGGCCGATCAGGGCGCCGGTATCGCGCGGGAGGACCAGCGCCGCATCTTCGACCCCTTCTTCTCCACCAAGGCCGAGGGGCAGGGCTCCGGCCTGGGCCTGTCGGTGAGCTACGGCATCATCCAGCGCCACGGCGGCGACATCCGGGTGGATTCGGCCCCGGGGCGGGGCACCACCGTCACCATCGAGCTGCCGGTGGCGGAATCCGCAGGGCCGGTGACCCGGGAACCGGAGGAGACGGCTGCCCCGTCCGCCGACGCCAGGAGGAAGCTGCACCATGCCGGATGACTCGGCGCGCATCCTGTTCGTGGACGACGATCCCGTCACCTGCACGGTGTTCGAGCGCTTCTGCGAGGATCGCCCCTATCAAGGCACGGTCCTGGATTCCGCCGGTCAGGCCCTGGAGCGGTTTCGGGCCGAGTCCTTCGATCTGGTGGTCACCGACCTGCGCATGCCGGAGATGGACGGGCTGACCTTGGTGCGGGCGCTCAAGGAGCACGATCCGGAGGCGGCGGTGCTGGTGGTCACCGGCTACTCCTCGGTGGACAACGCCGTGGAATCCATCAAGGCCGGCGCCCTGGACTTCATCAAGAAGCCCTTCGACCTGGATGAGCTGGCCATCCAGGTGGACCAGGCCCTGGAGCAGGTGCGGGTGGTGCGCGAGAATTCGGCGCTCAAGGAGACCCTCAAGGCGTGCCATCCGGTGCAGGGCATGGTCGGCTCCAGCCGCGCCATGCAGCCGGTGTTCGAGCGCGTGCGCAAGGTGGCGGACATCCCCTGCAACGTGGTCATCACCGGCGAGTCGGGGACGGGCAAGGAGCTGGTGGCGCGCGCCGTCCACCAGAGCGGCGAGCGCGCCGATCAGCCGTTCATGGTCATCGACTGCGGGGCGCTCACCGATACCCTGCTGGAGTCCGAGCTGTTCGGCCACGAGAAGGGCGCCTTCACCGGCGCTAGCACCCGCAAGCGCGGGCTCCTGGAGGCGGCGCGCGGCGGTACGGTGTTCCTCGACGAGATCTGCAACATCTCCGACGCCATGCAGATGAAGCTGCTGCGGGTGCTGCAGGAGCAGCAGGTGACCCGGGTGGGGGGCACCGATCCGGTGCCCATCGACGCCCGCTTCCTGGCCGCCACCAACCGCGACCTGTCGGCCATGGTGGCGGCCGGGGAGTTCCGCCACGACCTGTTCCACCGCCTCAATGTGGTGGGCATCGAGGTACCGCCCCTGCGCGAGCGCACCGAGGACATTCCCGCCCTCGTCCACCACTTCCTGCAGGAGCTGGCGGCGGAGTACGGGCGCGCGGTGGAGGGCTTTACCGCCGCCGCCGTGAAGCGGCTGGCGCGCGCCGAATGGCCCGGCAATCTGCGCGAGCTGCGCAACCTGGTGGAGCGCAGCGTGGTCCTTACCGACGAGCGCTGGATCGGGACCGAGCTCGTGGACCAGTTGATGGGGGAGTACGGCGGCCCCGAGGAGGCCTCGCGCGAGCGTCCGGAGGGCCTGCCGGTGCGGGCGAGCCTGGAGGAGGTGGAGCGGGCCCACATCCTGCGCGTGCTGGAGGAGGTGGGTGGGCACCGGGAGCGCGCCGCCGAGATCCTGGGCATCAACAAGACCACCCTGTGGCGCAAGCTCAAGCACTACGGCGAAGAGGGGGCGGGCAGCGCCAGCGCCCGCTAACTCCGTTGCATAATGCAAAGGGCCAGTTGCAATCTGCAACTGGCCCTTTTTCGTGGTTGCCCCGGGGCGCCGCTATTTGTCGTGTAGTTTACTGAAAAATGGGAACTATTTCATCTTGGCACCGGTGTTGCTTCCTGAGGGACAGTTCGGTTGATAACCCTCGGAGGGAACCATGCGCAATATGCTTCGCAACATCCTCGTCGCCTTCGGTGCGGCGGTCATCACCCTCGGCGCCGCCAGCGCCCAGGCCGGCGACTACGACTATGCCAAGGGCCAGAAGGCGGTCTACCAGGTCAACGAGATCGACCGCGCCTGGGCCGCCCTGCGCAACATCAACAACCACCTGAAGGCCACCGGAACGCCCATGGAGGGCAACATCGACCTGGCCGTGGTGAGCCACTCCAGCGGCGTGTACATGCTGCTCAAGGGCTCCACCAATTCCCACGGCCAGCTCTACGAGCCCAAGGTCCAGGAGCTCATGAGCAAGGGCGTCGAGTTCCTGCAGTGCGCCAACACCCTGCGGGGCCATGGCCTCAAGAAGAGCGATCTGATCGACGGCGTGAAGATCGTGCCCTCCGGGGTGGCGGAGATCGCCGAGAAGCAGCGCCACGGGTTCGCCTACGTCAAGCCGTGAGCGATCGTCTTTTCGTGGAACCGGGGCGCCGCCGGGCGCCCCACAAGGGAGGAAGTATGCACAAGCCAAAGCTCGCATCCGCCGCCGGGGCGGTGGCCCTGGCCCTGGTGCTCGCAACCGGCCTCGGCGCCGGCCCTGCCCAGGCCCAGCCCGACCGTCTGGCGCAGGACAGCCTGGCCCAGCACCACGTGGTGTTCCAGATCGACCAGGGCAACGGCTTTACCCAGCGCATCGTGCTGAACAACGTCTCCAACATGCTCAAGCACTACGGCCCCGACCTCATCCAGATCGAGGTGGTGGCCTACGGGCCGGGCCTGCGGCTGCTGTTCGAGGACAACCCCAACAGCAAGCGCATCAAGGGCCTCGTCAAGCAGGGCGTCACCTTCTCCGCCTGCGCCAACACCATGAACAAGATGAAAAAGAAGATGGACGACCTGGTGGATGGCGCCCGCAAGGTGCCGGGCGGCGTGGTGCAGATCATGGAGCGCCAGGAGCAGGGCTGGGCCTACATCCGGCCCTGAGCCGCGACCCGGCCCGAGAAACCATCTAAGCAAGGGGAAGACAAGGCATGGGTAAGCGAATCCGCAACACGGCCATCGCGGCCGCCATCGCCGCCGGGGCAGGCGGCGCGGCGACCTCCGCGCACGCCGCCAACTGGATCCTGCTGCAGGGCACCGAGCCCTTCGGCAAGGCCCACACGCTGCAGATGTGGGGCTTCATGCAGCCGACCTTCCGGCAGATCGACGACAAGGAGATCAGCGGCACCGGGACGCCCTTCGACGGCTATCGGGCAACCTTCAACACGCTCGGCCCGGACCGGCGCTCGGCGCAGTCGTTCAGCCTGTTCCGCGCCCGCCTGGGCGCGCGCGGCGTGATGCACCCGGTCAACGACAAGATCAACTACTTCTTCCTGGCCGAGTTCGGCGACAACGGCATCACCCGCCTCGGCGATCCCGGCTCCGGCAGCGTCAAGCCGCAGCTCACCGACGCCTCGGTGACCTTCCGGCAGCTCGCCGGCGGCGGCAGCGCCGACCCCTGGAAGCCGGGCGTGAGCTTCCGTTTCGGCGAGTTCAAGATGCCCCTGGCCGACGAGGGCAGCCGCGGCATCATGTCCTTCGACTACATCAACTTCTCCGAGGTGACCCGGCAGCAGGTGCTGGAGCGCTACGTGCGGGCCAACAGCGGCCCCAAGCAGGGGATCGACGGCTCCATCGGGGCCTTCCGCGACATCGGCGTGCAGCTGTTCGACGAGATCAAGCTGTCGCCCAAGTGGGAGATGACCTGGGCCCTGGGCGCCGGCAACGGCAACGGCCTCAACCGCCTGGACAACGACGACAACATCGACACCTACGAGCGCCTGCAGGCGGCCTACGTGTTCGACGGCGTCTCCCGCGGCGGTCCCCGGCGCGAGGACATCAAGGTGTTCGCCTGGGCCCACCAGGGCATGCGCCAGTTCGATGCCAACGCCAGCGGCACCTACGAGTCCAACGAGGAGTTCGGGCGCAAGCGCTACGGCGTCGGCTTCCACTTCTACAAGCAGCCCTACCGCTTCAGCGGCGAGTACATCTGGGGCAACGGCATGGTGTTCAACGGCGTGACCCGGCTCGCCGGCGGCAGCCCCGCCCCGGGACCGGGCCTCAGCGATCCCAGCACCACCTGGGGACACATCCCGCAGATGGCACCGGGTGAGGACAACACCTTCCACGGCTGGTACCTGGAGGGCGGTTACTTCCCGATCCCCAACAAGCTGGGGCTCGAGGCCCGCTACGATGTCCTGGATCGTCTCGACGGCACCTCGTCCAACTACACCAATGCCGACGAGCGCAAGTTCGAGACCCTGACCCTGGGCGTGCAGTACTGGAACCATCCGGTCAAGGGCCAGTGGACCCTGACCTACCGGATGCGCAACCTGAGCGCGCCCAACAACGACACCGCCGACAAGATCGGCGAGTCCATGGGCAACGAGATCGGTATCCAGTACTTCCTTCTGTTCAAGAACGTGGCCCTGCGCTAGTACGACGTTCCTCCCTCGGAAGCTGGACGGCCCCCGGTTCGCCGGGGGCCTTTTGCGTCGGGATTGCAAAATTCAACGGCGGTGGGAGGCGCGGGTTCGGTTGATCCGGGTCAATCCTTATTAGAAGCTGCTGATTTACAATGCGCCGAACCCGTTGCCGCACCGTCGCCAAACAGGGGCATTCCCATGGCCGAACGCAAGCCGATCCTGCCGCTGGCGCTGCTGGCCCTGCTGCTGGCCGCCTGGACACTGCCGGCGGTCGCCGACGAAGACGGGGGCGGCAGCCCCCCGGGCGGCAAGGCGCTGTTCCAGGAGCACTGCGCCATCTGCCACGGCGAGCAGGGCAAGGGCGGCATCGGTCTGCCGCTGCATCTGGAGGACTTCCTGCGCATCGCCGACCGCGACTACCTGCTGGCCACCATGACCCACGGCCGGCCCGGCCGGGTCATGCCCAGCTTCCAGCACATCCTGGAGCCGGCCGAGCGGGTGCGCATCGCCGACTTCATCGAGGGCTGGCAGCAAGGTCCCGAGGCCGACATGCCGACGGTGGGGAAGGGCGACCCCGAGCGCGGCGCCCAGCTCTTCCAGGCCAACTGCTCGCGCTGCCACGGCTTCAAGGGGCAGGGCGGCACTCAGCCGCGCGCGGCCCCCGGCCACATCGGCAGCGACCGCAAGGTGGTGCCGCCAGCATTGAACAACTCGGGGTTCCTGGCTTCGGCCAGCGACGCCTTCATCAAGGCGACCCTGATGCGCGGCCGGGAAGGCACGCCCATGGCCGCATTCGGGCGCGAGGAGGAGCTCACCGACCAGCAGCTCGACGACCTGGTGGCCTTCATCCGCAGCTGGGAGAAGGGGGTCGATCCCCTGGCCAAGCCGGTCATCGAGGTGCGCTCGGACCTGCCCCCGGACAAGCTCATCCCGCTGCTGAAGATGTCCATCAACAGCCACAACTTCGTCTTCGTCCGCCAGCAGACCCTGTATGAGGACCTTCCCGGGAAGGCCCCCGGGGAGCCGGTACACATCCTCTACTTCTGCAGCTTCAGCCTGCTCGACGAGGCGCTGAAGGTGGACGAGCGGGTGGGCACCTTCCTGCCCTGCCACATCACGGTGTACCGGGAGGGCGGGCAGACGGTGATGAGCGCCATCAACCCCAAGGCGCTGTCGCCGCTGTTCCACAAGCCCGAGCTCGAGCTCTACTGCAGCCTGGTCAGCGAGCGTTATCTGCGCATCATGCAGGAGGCCAACTTCTGATGCCCGCAATCCGAGCCATCGCCGCGCTGCTGCTGGTCGCCGGGATGACGGCGAGCCCCGCCGGCGCCGCCAACCCCAACTTCCTGGAGCGCACCATCCCCGGGGCGCATGTGGGGCGGACCCTCAATCAGCTGCAGAACGCCATCGACGAGGAGGGGTTCACGTTCATGCGCATCCAGAACGTGGACAAGGGCCTCGAGGCCCACGGCTTCAAACGGGCGCCGTACAAGATCGTGTTCTTCGGCAACCGCAAGCAGTTCCAGCGGGCCCGCCGCATCGATCCGCGCGTCACCCCCTACCTGCCCCTCAAGATCACCGTCTTCCAGGGCGAGTCCGGCAATACCCACCTGTCGGTGGCCGACCCGGCGGTGGTGGGGCGCATGTTCAATCCCGGGCTCAAATCCCAGTTCGAGGACTGGTCGCAGGCCATGAAGCGGATCCTGGACACCACCGTCAAGGAGGTCCGGGCCGCCACCTGGTCCGACGACTAGACCCTCAGGCTTCCCTGTCCTCCTCCTCTTCCCCCGCCGGTTCTCCGCCGGCCGCCGGCTCGCCGCCGGCCATGGTGTAGGCGTAGTAGGTGCAGCCCGCGAGCATGGCCGCGGCGAATACCAGCTGAATCCCCCCGCCCAGGGCGTCGATGCCGCTGGTGAACTGCGGCGGCACCAGGAAGCCGTAGACCGCCCCGATGGACCCCGCGATGTACGGAAGCGTCAGGAAGCTGGCCCACTGGTGGGTGCGCCGGCGGGCGTGGAGCAGCCCCCGCAGGGGCAGCAGCAGGGGCACCGCCTTGAGCATCATCCATTCGGGATAGGGGCCGCCCGGGCTGTACCACAGCGGCCAGGCCAGGGAATTGGCCAGCAGCCCCAGAAGGCCGGCGAGCGCGAGCAGGTTCCAGCCGGAGGGGGTAAGCAGGGTGGCAGGGCGGGCGAGCAGTTGGCGCATGACGGGTTCCTTGGGGCGGCTGGTCTTGTCGGCGTGGGCGTTGGGGGCGTTTCTAAATAAGAAAATGTTAAAAAAATAATATATAGGCCCGCTGAATTGTCCGGGGAGTATTGACACCATTTTTGCCGGCGGCGTACGTTCGTAGGCGAAAAAATGGGGGCCGACTCTCGAGGGGCCGTTATCATCCCGGCTCCCGCCCTGGCCGCCGGCGGTTTCCGCCTCCGGCGCAGGGCTCGGGCCGGAGCCCGGAAAGCGGGAGCGGGGCATTTTGCCGCGCGCTGGAGGATCCGGCAAGAAAGCGGCTGCGACCGCTGTCTGTGCCCTTGACGGACAGGCCCGAAACGGGGAAAGTTGTCGAAACATCGAGGCATTCCTCCTCTGCACGGATGGCTGGCCTGTTTTTCCAACGTGGAGGGGAGGACGGCTCCGAAGGCCGGGCAGGATAGCGACCTTTTCATCACAAACGGGGAAGGAGCAGGTGCCGTGACCAAGGAAATGCCATTCAAAAGCCTTCTGGGACTGATTATCGGCGGTGCGCTGGTGCTGGGCGGGTGTGCCGGTCAGACCTCCAAGATGGGCGATGCCGAGAAGGCCGAGCAGGCCGTTGCCAAGGCCGAATCCGCGGTCAAGAAGGTCCGCGAGCAGTCCGGTGACTGGGGGCTTTGGAAGAGCACCCTGGGCATCCTCGGCAATGCCAAGAACAGCCTCAAGCAGGGCGACTACAAGGCCGCTGCCGAGGCCGCCAACGAGGCCAAGTTCGAGGCCGACAAGGGGCTCGCCCAGTATCGCCAGGAGCAGAGCCAGTACAAGCTGGCGGTGCAGGCGGCCGAGGCCAACGGCGACTATCCCGAGTCCAAGTGGGTCAACGGCCGGGTCGGTGAGCCGTAAGCCCTGTCCATTGGGCGATCGGAGCCCGATCTGGTAGGGTCGTTTGAGACGACCCTGAGAACCCACTCAGCGAGGAGTGTGCGGACTTATGATCCGAGCGAACCGTATTCTTTATGTCGGTGGGCTCGTCCTGGGGGCCTCCCTGGTGCTGGGCGGCTGCGCCTCTCAGCCGACCGAGGAAGCCCCGGCCCAGGCCATGAGCCAGCAGGAGAAGGCCAAGCAGGCGGTGGCCGATGCCGAGGCGGCGGTCGAGAAGACCCGCAGCGAAACCGGTGATTGGGGGCTGTGGAAGAGCACCCTGGGCATCCTGGGCAACGCCCAGAACAGCCTGGACAAGGGTGACTACGACGCCGCCATCGATGCCGCCAAGGAGGCCCAGTTCGAGGCCGAGATGGGGCTGAAGCAGTACCGCGAGGAGCAGGACCAGTACAAGCTGGCGGCGCAGGCGGCCATGAAGTCCGGGGACTATCCCGAGTCCGAGTGGATCGGGACCTCCGGCGGTGGCGGCATGTCCGGCTCCAAGCAGGTGGCCAACGGCAGCCTGATGGTCGGCCCCAACGGCGACAAGGGCACCTACACCGTGGGCAGCGGCGATACCCTGTGGGACATCTCCGCCGCCGACGCCATCTACGGCGATCCCTTTGCCTGGCCGCTGATCTACAAGAACAACAGCAGCAAGATCGACGACCCGGACCTGATCTACCCCGATCAGAAGTTCACTATCATGTGGAACGTGGCCGACGAGGATTACAACGACGCCGTGCACCACGCCAAGACCCGCGGGTCCTGGCGCCTGGGCGAGGCGGAATCCTCGGATCTGGAGTATCTCGAGCAGTACTGACCCTTCGGCGAAGGGTGCAGGTATTCGGCGGCGGCCTTCGGGCCGCCGCTTTTTTGGTCAGGAGGACTGGAGGCGGATCTCGACGCGTTCGAAATGCACCCCCATCTCCAGCAGACGAGCCAGCTCCGCCGACTGGTCCCGGTCGTCCGTCCGCAGGGTGATCACCCCGCCCGGCTGGAACAGGCCTGGGGGCAGGAGGAGGGAGGGGCCGTCGTCGCCGCAGGATGGCAGGAGGAGGGCGGGATACTCGTGAAGGGTGGAGCCGGGACCGCGGACCATGCGGCACCAGCAGTCCTCCGGCAGGCCGGGGAAGGTCTCCACCCCCACCTCCGCCTCGTCCTCGTCCGGGAGGCTGCGCTGCCAGCGGATGATGGCCGCCCGGAAATCCTCGCCGCTGCCGGCCTGCTCCGCACCGTTGAAGAACAGCCCCGCCACGTGGCCCACCAGCGGCGGTCCGGCTGGGGTCGGACCGGCCAGGTGCACCCCGCAGGGGGTGCGGTCGACGATCCGCCAGGGGCGCAGGGGGGAGGGGCCGCCGCCGCGGGTTCCGAACTCGCTTTGCAGCCGCACCTGGGTATCCAGGGTGGTGATATCCCCGGTTCCCCCCCAGCGGCGTGCGAAGCCGTGCCGTACCGTCTGCTCCAGACCGCTGATGAGATGGGTCTGGCCCCCGCCTGTGCCGCGGGTGCGCCGCTCCGGTCGGCTCAGTAGCCGTTCCAGGCGGCGCAGGAGGATGCCCCGCGAGGGTTCGGGGATATCGGCCAGCAGGCGATGGACTCGCTCCGGGGAGACGCCCAGGGCCAGGTGGCGCCGGAACTCGCTCAGCCGGGCCAGCACCCGGGTGGCATCGAGGATCCACCAGCGGCGGGGGCGGCCCGGAGCGGCGGCCGGGGGAATCCCCTCCGGAGGGATCGGGGCCTGGTCGCCGGCGGCGTCGAACAGGAACCGCCCGGGCCGGCCTTCGGCATAGGCGGAGGGAGAGGCGGCGGGAAACAGCAGCACCTGGGAAGCCAGCAGGTCCAGCAGCCGCTCCAGGGCCGGAACCAGCTCCGGCTCCCAGGCGAAGGGATTGGCCGCCGCCTGCAGCAGGATGCCCCGCGCGGCGTCCTGGACGGTGGTGTCCTTGCGGGCGCGGAGCAGGGGGCGGCGGATAGTGAACAGGCGCGCCTCCCCGGCGGCCCGGAAGGTCTCCAGGAAACGGTGCCACCAGCCGGCCGGGATCGCCTCCTGACGGTGCCAGGTATCCCGGAACAGGAGGTGCATGAGCTCGACGGCGCGCAAAGTGGCCTTGGCCAGGGCGCGGCGCCGCGTGGACAGGCCCGGGATCTGCAGGAAGCCCCGGGTGGCCAGCAGCAGGTAGGCATCGATGAAGCGGTCGATGACCAGCGGATCGGTGGGCGCCGCCCCCGCGTACAGGCGGTCCAGAAGGGCCAGGCGACCGCGCGCGGTGATGTGGGGCAAGCGCGGAATGGCCACGGGATCCAGGCGCCCGTTGGGGACCAGCGCCGTCGCCGGCTCCCCGCGCATGATCGCGAGCACCGCCCGCAGGCTGTTGGCGCCCTGCGGCAGGGGGTCCGGCCCGGCGGCCGGCCATTCCAGGGGCAGGCGGGCGTGGAGCGGCGTGATCGCCAAGTGGGCCTCGGGTCCGGATGGGGTCCAGGGGCGGGTTGCCGCCCCTGGACCCCATCCTATCACCCGGCGGGGGGGATGCTCAGGCCTCGGGCGGCGTCAGCCCGGCCAGGGCCAGACCGCGGGCGAACTTGGTGCGGGTGTCGGGCTCCAGCGGGTACTGCCGGCGGAGGGTGGTGATCAGCTCCCCCAGGGGGGCGATGGCGCCCTCCTTGAGCTCGAGCTCCACCTCGCAAACGGTCTCCTCCCGCTCACCGGCCACTATCCTGCCGCGGTCGGCCGCCCATTCGGCGCGGCTGCCGCCGCCCAGGTCCAGTAGGCACTGGCGCCGCTTCATGTCCACCCGGAACAGGGTCACCAGGGGACGGTCCCCGCAGGCCCCGGCCAGGGCGCGGCTCAGCTCGGGATCGGCGAACACCGCGAGGTCGGGCTCGGGACCCGCCACCGCCGCCTCCCATTCCTGGTGGCGGTGCAGGCCGCCTTCGTCCGCCGGTCCGAGATCGGCCTTGACCGTGGCCACCCAGTGGTCGCCCTCGCGCCGCACCCGGTAGGCGTAGCCCGCCTTCAGCAGACGCCGGTCGGCGGTGTCGATGTAGTCGGCGGTCATGCTCAGGGTGCGCGCCGGCCCGGCCGCCAGGGCGGTGACCTCGGGGGCGTTGGCAATGGCCTCGAACTGCTCGGGGCGGGTGACCCGCAGCTTGAACTCCTGTTCCTCCACGCATGCGCTCCTGGGTTGCGGGTTGGCGGGGATGGGACCGGCCATGGCCGGCCCAGCGCGGGTGCTCGAGGGGCTTGTCAGGTCCAGCGGGGCCCCTCAGGATACCGGCCACGGCCCGGCGGGGCGAGCCGGCGGCGGGAGGACGGATTGTACAAGCGACGCGGACGCATCCTGTTCCTGGACGGCGGCACGGGCACCCGGGCCCGCATGGCCGAGGCCTGGGCCCGTGCGCTCGGCGCCCGCTGGGTGGAGCCGGCGGCCGCCAGCCTGCATCCCGGCGGTCGAATCGATCACGGCCTGTCGGCGGTAATGGCCGAGTCCGGAGTGGCCGTGCAGACGGACCCCTGCCGGCCCTGGGCCGAGGCCCGGGACGGCCGCTGGGATCTGGTGGTGTCCCTGGAGGCCGGCGAGGGAGAGGACTGGGAGGGGCTGCTGGAGGGCGTGCGCTGCAAGCGCTGGAGGCTGGACGGCCTCTGTCCCGGCGGCGACGGCGAAGACCACCGGGAGGCCCTGCGTGTTTGCCGGGACGTGGTCAGGGACCGGGTGGACGGCCTCCTCGGGGGATTCCGCATGAAGGCCCGGGAGGATGACAAAGGGCCCCGATTGCCCAATGATGGTGCTGGGGGCCGGGACTAGTGTCCTGTCGCAGAAATTCGTTGCAATTCTGCGAGCCGGGAGGGCGGTCGCCGCAAGGAGCCGGGCCGCAGGCGGGCTCCCTGCCCGTCAAGGTTCGGCGACGCCGCGCCGTCCGCCCTCCCGGATCGCCCGCAGGGAGCTCCTGCGCCGGCCCGGGGCGGCGTTGCGCCTCCTCGACGGGCAGGGCCACCATCCCGCCCCTGGCCGGCTCCGGCGCCCAGCCAGTTGCCCATGGGGCGGCCAGGCCAGGGGCGGGACGCCTTGCTCCGAACCGGCGCAGGAAGCTCAGAAATGAAAC
>DATFLO010000114.1:0-11381 GCA_035267605.1 Gammaproteobacteria bacterium | reverse complement strand
CCTTGCGGGCCAGGTCCCAGGCCGCGGTCGACCCCCCCGGGCCGCCCCCGATGACCAGCACGTCGGCGTCGAAGCCCGCCTCAGGCATAGATGTCCTCCCGCGTCAGGGGCACCGGCGCGTTGCGCGCCATGCGCTTGTTGGCCAGCACCTGGTAGAGGAAGATCTGGCCCTCCTCGAAGTAGATGCTGCTCATGGCCAGGTACAGGATCCAGGTCCGGTAGGTGCGCTCGTCCACGTGGCGCAGGCAGGCCTCGCGATTGCGCTGCAGGCGCGCCACCCAGTCGGCGCAGGTGCGGGCGTAGTGGCCCCGCAGGTTTTCCACATCCTGGACCTCGAAGGCGTTGTCCTCAAGCTGGGTGATGACCGTGGACAGGCTGGGCGGCTCGCCCTCGGGGAAGACCCGGTCGCTGATCCAGTCGCTGCCCGGATTGGGGCGCCACTCGCGGCAGCGGCTGATGCCGTGGTTGAGGAACAGGCCGTTGTCCTTGAGCAGCCGGTGGATGCCGGCGAAATAGGCGGCCAGGTTGCGATAGCCCACGTGCTCGACGATGCCGATGGCGCTGATGCGGTCGTACTGGGCCTCGCCCAGCAGCTCGCGGTAGTCGCGGTACTCCACCACCGCCTGGTCCTCCAGCCCCTCGCGACGGATCCAGTCGTTGGCGTAGTCGGCCTGCTGGCGGCTGAGGGTCACGCCGTGGGCGGTGACCCCGAACTGCTTGCAGGCGTAGACGATGAACGAGCCCCAGCCGCAGCCGATATCGAGCAGCGTCTGGTAGGGCTTGAGCCGCAGCTTGCGGGCGACGTGCTCGAACTTGGCCTGCTGGGCCCGTTCGAGATCCGCCTCCTCCTCGGGGTAGTAGGCGCAGGTGTACGCCATGCTGGGGTCGAGGAAGAGCTCGTAGAAATCGTTGGAGATGTCGTAGTGATGGGCGATGGAGCGCCGGTCGCGGGCTCGGGTGTGGCGCAGCATGGAATGGTGGCCCCGCCTTTTTTAGATCCGCAGGAGGTTGAACAGCAGCTTGAGCTTGTCGCCGAGGCGCAGGGTCGAGGCCCGCTCGGCCAGGTCGTTCTTGGTCTTGAGCCCTTCGATGAGGTCGCCCTCGATGTCGAAGCGGCCGTCGACGAAGGCCTCGGCGGCGGCGTACTCGTTGGGCCGCAGCAGCAGGCGCCGCAGCGTCCGGGGGCGGTCCACCACCACCACGAAGCGCGGCGCGTCGGTGTAGCGCAGCTCGCGCTCGCCGACCCGGAGGTTGAAGTCCTTGCGGCTGTGGCGGAACAGGATGTCCGAGATGGCGCCCAGGCGCTGGGCGACCTTGTCCCCGCTGGGGAGGACCTCGGCGGAGGTGTAGAACATCGGGCTCCTCTCGCTTCCCGGCCGGCGCAGGTGGCAGACTGCCGGGAGACGCCGGGTGTCCGAATGAGTCCGTTGACCTTGGCCAACGGGAGGCCGTCAATGCAGCGACACTATATCATCCACGGCCGTGTCCAAGGGGTCTTCTTCCGCGACTCCACACGGCAGAAGGCCCGCGAGCTGGGTGTCCGCGGCTGGGTGCGCAACCGCCCCGACGGCACCGTGGAGGCCATGGCCGCCGGCCCCGAGCCGGACCTGGACGCCCTCGACCGCTGGCTGCGCGACGGCGGCCCGCCGTCGGCGCGGGTCGAGCGGGTGGAGTCCCGGGAGGTGCCGGAGGAGGATTTCGAGGGGTTTCGGGTGAAGTAGAAAGTGTTCAGTGTTCAGTGTTCAGTGTTCAGTGTTCAGTGTTCAGTGTTCAGTGTTCAGTGTTCAGTGTTCAGTGTTCAGTGTTCAGTGTTCAGTGTTCAGTGTATTGGGTGGCGAGATTGAAAAGTTCCATAGAGCCAGGGCCTCCGCCGTTTAGCAGTGGCCGTTACTGAACACTGAACACTGCCGTCACTCCTCCCACCGCCGCCGATACGCCCGATAGATCTTCTCCGGATAGATGCTCCGGCCCAGGCTGCCGTTGTAGGCGGCCAGGGCGTCGAGGACGTCGCCGTTCTCGCGCTCGAGGTAGTGGCGCAGGATGGTGCAGCCGTAGCGCAGGTTGGTGCGGACGTGGAACAGGTTGTCCCGGGGGCGGCCGATCTCCTGGCGCCAGAAGGGCATGATCTGCATGAGGCCGCGGGCGCCGGCGTGGGACAGGGCGAAGCGGTTGAAATCGCTTTCCACCTCGATCAGGGCGAACACCAGGCCGGGCGGCACCTTGGCGCGCTGGGACTCGGCCAGGACCAGGCGGGTGAGGCGCTGGCGGCGGTCGGGATCGGGGACGAAGGGGCGCAGGCGGCGGGTGTAGTCCTTGAACCAGACCTGGTGGGCGAAGCGGTCGGTGGCCGGGCGGGGGGCGTCCAGGGCCCGGCCCAAAGCGTGGCGGAGCCGGGTGTCCACGGCGTGGGCCGGGCCCGCCGCCAGCAGCAGGGCCAGGCCCAGCACCCGGAAAAACGGCCTACCGCCCATGCGCGCTTCAGGCCTCCCCCTCGGGGGCGGGAACGCCGGAGGGGGCCTCCTCGGGCTTGATCACCAGCACCGGACAGGGCGCCTTGCGCACCACCTTCTCGGCGGTGGAGCCGAGCAGGGTGTGGCGCAGGCCAGTGCGCCCGTGGGAGCCGATGACCACCAGGTCGGCGGGCAGGTCGCGGGCGAACTGGCTAATGGCCGCGAACGGGCGCATGGCCGATTCCTCGCAGTGGACGGTGACCGATGCCCCCAGGCCGGTGAGCTCGGCCTCCAGGCCGTCGAGGTAGCGCCGGCACTGCTCCAGCATCTCCGCGGTCAGGTCCTCGGGCGGCATCACCAGCTCCGGCCACTCGGCGTAGATGAGCTGGGGCGTGACCACGTGCAGCAGGTGCAGCTCGGCGCCGAATTTCACGGCCAGCTCGGCGGCCGCCCGGGCGGCGCCGCGCGCCGGATCGGACTGGTCCACCGGGGCCAGGATGTGGGCGAGGTGCATGGGCTTCCCCTTGGCGGTGTCCCAACCTCAAGGTACCCGCAACGGCCGCGCGGATAAAGGCGTCAGGCGCCGGCCTGCATGCGCCCGCGCAGGAAGTCCAGGACGCCGTCCACGGGTGCGTCCTCGGCGTCGGCGGCGGTCCGGGCCTTGTACTCGTAGATGCCGCGGTCCAGGCCCTTCTCGCCCACCACCAGGCGGTGCGGGATGCCGATCAGGTCGGCGTCGTTGAACAGTACCCCGGGGCGCTCTTCGCGGTCATCGTAGAGCACCTCGAAGCCGGCGGCCTGCAGCTCGGCGTAGAGGGTCTCGGCGGCCTCGGCCACGCGCTCGGACTTCTTCTTGTTGATGGGGATGACGACCACGTCGAACGGGGCCAGCGACTGCGGCCAGCGGATGCCGGCGTCGTCGTGGTTCTGCTCGATGGCGGCGGCCACCACCCTGGAGACGCCGATACCGTAGCAGCCCATCACCAGCGGATGCTCGCGGCCGTCGGGGTCGAGATAGGTGGCGCCCAGGGCCTCGGAGTACTTGGTGCCGAGCTTGAAGATGTGGCCCACCTCGATGCCGCGGGCGGTGTCCATGGCGGTGCGGCAGTGCGGGCAGGGGTCGCCGGCGCCGGCGGAGCGCAGGTCCGCCACCTCCGGCTCGGGCAGGTTGACGTCCCAGTTGACCCCGGTCAGGTGCCGGTCGGCGCGGTTGGCGCCGCACACGAAGTCGGCCAGCCTGGCGGCGTCGCGGTCGGCGATCACGTGGACCTGCTCCACGTCCAGGCCCACCGGGCCCACCGAGCCGGGCTCGGCGCCGGCCAGCTGCTTGACCTCGTGGGGGTCGAGGAAGTGGCACTCGCCGCCCAGGGCGGGCAGGGCGGCGGCCTTGTCCTCGTTGAGCTCGTGGTCGCCGCGCAGGACCAGCGCCACCGGGCCGTGGCGGCCCTTGGCGAACAGGGTCTTGACGGTGCGGTCGGCGGGCACGCCGAGCAGGGCGGAGACGGCGGCGATGGTGTAGGCACCGGGGGTGTCCACCGTGGCCAGCTCCGCGGCCGGGGCGGGGCGAGGGTCTTCGGGGGGCGCCGGCGCGGCCAGCTCGACGTTGGCGGCGTAGCCGCAGTCGGGGCAGAAGGCGATCTCGTCCTCGCCGGACTCGGCGAGCACGTGGAACTCGTGGGACACCGAGCCGCCGATGGCGCCGGTGCGCGCCTGCACCGCCCGGAAGTCCAGGCCGAGGCGCTCGAAGATGCGGCTGTAGGCGGCGAACATGCGCTCGTAGGTGGCGTCCAGGCTGGCCTCGTCGGCCTCGAACGAGTAGCCGTCCTTCATGGTGAACTCGCGCGCGCGCATGACGCCGAAGCGCGGCCGCGTCTCGTCGCGGAACTTGGTCTGGATCTGGTACAGGGTCACCGGCAGCTGGCGGTAGGAGCGCAGCTCGTCGCGCACCAGGTCGGTGATCACCTCCTCGTGGGTGGGGCCGAGGGCGAACTCCCGCTCGTGGCGGTCATGGATGCGCAGCAGCTCGGGACCGAAGTCCGCCCAGCGGCCCGACTCCTGCCACAGCTCCGCCGGCTGCACCACCGGCATGAGCACCTCCTGGGCGCCGGCTGCGTTCATCTCCTCGCGCACCACCTGCTCCACCCGCCGCGAAACCCGCAGGCCGAGGGGCAGCCAGGAGTACAGCCCGGCGGCCAGCTTGCGGATCATGCCGGCGCGCAGCATCAGCTGGTGGCTGACGATCTCGGCATCGGCCGGGGTCTCGCGCAGGGTGGGGAGGAAGTACCTGGACAGGCGCATGCGCCGCACTCCGCTTGTGATGGCAGGGGATCGGGGATTGCCGCCGGGGAAGGTACCACGCCCGACGCAAACCGCCCACAGGGCGGGCCCTGCGGGCGGTGGCGAGACGGACGGGTGGCCCGCTAGGGCAGCGGCTCGTCCTTGTCGCGCTCGATCCAGGCGTAGGCCGAGTGGTTGTGGATGGACTCGAAGTTCTCGGCGCCGACCGTGTACCACAGGATGCGGTCGTCGTCCTCGAGCCGGCCGGCGATGTCGCGCACCAGGTCCTCGACGAACTTGGGGTTGTCGTAGGCGTGCTCGGTGACGTACTTCTCGTCCGGGCGCTTGAGCACGCCGTACAGGTCGCAGGAGGCCTCGGCCTCCACCATCTCCACCAGATCCTCCACCCACACGAAGTCGCGGGCGCGCACCTGCAGGGTCACGTGCGAGCGCTGGTTGTGGGCGCCGTAGTCGGAGATGGACTTGGAGCAGGGGCACAGGCTGGTCACCGGCACCTGGACCTCGATGATCACCCGGTAGTCGTCGTGGTTCTGGTGCCCGCGCAGGGTCACCGCGTAGTCCATCTGGCTCTCGGCGCCGGACACCGGGGCCTGCTTCATCATGAAGTAGGGGAAGGTCATCTCCAGGTGGGCCTGCTCCGCCTCCAGGCGCGAGCGCATCTCCGCCAGGATGGAGCGGAACGACTCTACCGAGATCTCCCGCTCGTGCTCGTTGAGGATCTCCACGAAGCGGGACATGTGGGTGCCCTTGAAGTGCTGCGGCAGGTCCACGTAGGCGTTGAAGTGGGCGACGGTGTGCTGCTCGCCCTGGCTGCGGTCCTTGACCCGCACCGGATGGCGGATGTCCTTGATGCCCACCTTGTTGATGGGGATCCGCCGCTGGTCGGGCTGGCCCTGGGTGTCGGGGATCTCGCTGGCGCAGTCGGGCAGCGTGTCGGCGGACTCGGCCTGGATGCCGCGCTCGGCCACCCGGCGATTCTCTACGGTCATGGATGGAACCCTTGGTTACGGACGATTCCCTGCCTCCGCCCCGGGAGAAGGGGCCCGGCCGAAAAGCCGAGCGGGACGGTCGGGAAGGCGGACAGCCTACTGGCGCTCGGCATCCGGTGCAACGGCGGGGTCCTGCGACCCCGCCCGCAGGCGCTCGGTAATGCCCGTGGCGTCGAGGCCGTATTCGGCCAGCAGGTCCTTGCGCTCCCCCTGCGGGATGAAGGCGTCGGGAAGGCCCAGGCAGACCACCTCCACGTCCAGGTCGCGTTCGGCGACGAGGGAGCGCACGGCCTCCCCGGCGCCGCCCGCGAGGGTGTTCTCCTCTACGGTAATAAGGCGCCCGTGGCTACCCGCGAGTTCCCCGAGCAGCTCACCGTCCAGCGGCTTGACGAAGCGCATGTTGACCACCGTGGCGTCGGCCCCCTCCGCGGCCTCGAGCGCCGCCTCCAGGAAGGGCCCGAACACCAGCACGGCGTCGCCGCCGGCGCCCCGGCGGACCACCTCCGCCCGGCCCACTTCCAGCGGCCGGCCGGGGGCGGCCTCGGCCCCGCCGGCGGCGCGGTCCTTGGGATAGCGCACGGCCGCCGGGCCGTCGTGGGCGACGGCGGTGGCCAGCATGCGGCGCAGGTCGTTGGCGCCCGCCGGGGTCATGACCAGCAGGTCGGGTACGGCGCGCAGGTAGCTGAGGTCGAAGTTGCCGCCGTGGGTGGGGCCGTCGGGGCCGACGATGCCGGCGCGGTCGATGGCGAAGGTCACCGGCAGGCCCTGGATGGCGATGTCGTGGATGAGCTGATCATAGGCGCGCTGCAGGAAGGTGGAGTAGATCGCCACCACCGGACGATAGCCCTCGCAGGCCAGGCCGGCGGCAAAGGTCAGGGCGTGCTGCTCGGCGATGCCGACGTCGAAGAAGCGTTCGGGGAAGCGGTTCTGGAAGTCCACCAGGCCCGAGCCCTCGCGCATGGCCGGGGTGATGGCCATGATGTCGGGGTCGGCCTCGGCCAGCTCGATCAGGGCGTCGCCGAACACCTTGGTGAAGGCGGGCGCGCCGCCGCCGGGCTTGTGCATGGTGCCGGTGCGCGGGTCGAAGGGGGCGACGCCGTGGTACTTGATGGGGTCGCTCTCGGCCGGCTCCCAGCCCATGCCCTTGCGGGTGACCACGTGCAGCAGGCGGGGCCCCTCCATGCCGCGCAGGTTGCGCAGCACGGGCAGCAGCTCGTCGAGGTTGTGGCCGTCGATGGGGCCGACGTAGTTGAAGCCCAGCTCCTCGAACAGGGTGCCGGGGGTGACCATGCCCTTGAGGTGCTCCTCGGCGCGGCGGGCGAAGTCGCGGGCCCCCGGGATGCGCGACAGGGCGCGATCGGCGTTGTCGCGCATGCGGTTGTACCAGCGCCCGGCGATCAGCCGCGAGAAGCGCTTGGACAGGGCGCCCACGTTCTCCGAGATGGACATCTCGTTGTCGTTGAGCACCACCAGCAGGTTGGCGCCCAGGTGGCCGGCGTGGTTGAGGGCCTCGAAGGCCATGCCGGCGGTCATGGCGCCGTCGCCGATGATCGCCGCCACCGCACGCTCCTCGCCGCGCGCGGCGGCCGCCTGGGCCATGCCCAGGGCGGCCGAGATGGAGGTGGAGGCGTGGCCCACGCCGAAGGTGTCGTAGGGGCTCTCGCCGCGCTTGGGGAAGCCGGACAGGCCGCCGCGCTTGCGGATGGTGGCGAAGCGCTCGCGCCGGCCGGTGAGCACCTTGTGGTTGTAGGCCTGGTGCCCCACGTCCCACACCAGGCGGTCGTCCGGGGTGTTCAGGCAGTAGTGCAGGGCCAGGGTCAGCTCCACCGTGCCCAGGTTGGCGCCCAGATGGCCGCCGGTCTGGCTGAGGGCCTCGAGCAGGAAGGCGCGCAGGTCGTCGGCCACCTGCGGCAGCTGCTCGGGTGCCAGTTCCCGCAGGTCGGCGGGGGCGTGGATGGTGTCCAGGAGTCGGGTCATGGGCTCGGGTCGGCGGTCAGTGGTTGCGGTCGATGATGTAGCGGGCCAGCGCGCGCAGCGGCTCGGCGGGCTCGCCCAGGTCCTCGAGACGGGCGAGGGCGCGGTCGATCTCGGCGGCGGCCAGGTGCTTGGACTCCTCCAGGCCCAGCAGGGCCGGGTAGGTGGCCTTGTGGTGGGCGGCGTCGGCGCCGGCGGTCTTGCCCAGGGCCTCGGTGTCGCCCTCCACGTCGAGGACATCGTCGGTGATCTGGAAGGCCAGGCCGATGTGGCCGCCGAAGGCGCCCAGGGCCTCCCGGGTTTCCGGCTCCGCGCCGGCGGCGAGGGCGCCCAGCTCCACCGAGGCCTGCAGCAGGGCCCCGGTCTTCAGGCGATGGATGCGCTGCAGCCCCGCCAGGTCGGTGCGCTGGTTCTCCAGGGCCAGATCCAGCGCCTGGCCGCCCACCATGCCGCCGGCGCCGACGGCGTGGGCCAGGCTGCGCGTCATGCGCAGCCGCACCGCCTCGTCCAGTGCCTCGGCGTCGGCGATGGCCTGGAAGGCCAGGGTCTGCAGGGCGTCGCCCACCAGGATGGCGGTGGCCTCGTCGAAGGCGCGGTGGGTGGTGGCGCGGCCGCGGCGGAGGTCATCGTCGTCGAGGGCGGGCAGGTCGTCGTGGACCAGGGAGTAGGCGTGGATGCATTCCACCGCCACCGCCGGCGCCAGGGCGAGCTCGCCGTCGCCGCCCGCCGCCTCGCAGCCGGCGATGGCCAGGATCGGGCGCAGGCGTTTGCCGCTGCCCAGCACGGCGTAGCGCATGGCGGCGCACAGCGGCGCGGGCTGGAGGTCGTCCGCAGCCGGCAGGGCCGCCGCCAGGGCCGTCTCTACCCGTTCCCGCCGCTCCCGCAGGTAGGCGTCCAAATCGGTGCCCACGGCCGGGCTACTCCTCACCGCTGCCTTCGCCGGCGTCCTCGTCGAAGGGCGCCAGCTGCTCCTCGCCGGCCTCGCCCACCAGCTTGTACACCACCTGCTCGGCCTCCTTGAGCTGGCCCTCGCACTGGCGGGCCAGGGCGATGCCGCGCTGGAAATCGGCGAGATCCTGCTCCAGGCCCTGCTCGCCGGACTCCAGCCGCTCCACCAGGGCCTCCAGCTCGGCCATGGCCTGCTCGAAGGAAAGCGCCTCCGGGCCCGAGCGCTCGGCGGGTTGTTCGGGTTCGTTGCTCAAGGGCGTGTACCGCGGGATCGGTCGGTCAAAGGGCGGGCCGGGCCCTTCGGCCCGGGCAGGCTACGTTACCCCAGGGCCCGGGACGGGTCAATTTCCGGGGCCGGGCGGGGCCCTCTCCGCTCATACCGGCTCCAGACGCAGGAAGTACTCGCGGTTCCCCGACTCTCCCGGAACCGGCACCTCCATGGCCTGCCGCGGCTGCAGGGCGGCCGCGGCGGCCTGGTTGCGGACCGTGTCCAGGGCCGCGCTGCGCGCGGCCGGGTCGCGCACCACGCCGCCGCGCCCCACCCGCTGCGGCCCCACCTCGAACTGCGGTTTGACCAGCACCAGCACCACCGAGCCGGGTGCCACCAGCGCCCTCAGCCGCGCCAGCACCGGGCCCAGGGACAGGAAGCTGAGGTCGGCCACCAGCCAGTCGAAGGGCGCCCCCAGATCGGCCGGATCCACCCCCCGGATGTCGGTGCCCTCCAGGCAGCGCACCCGCTCGTCGGCGCGCAGGCGGCGGTGGAGCTGCTCGGTGCCCACGTCCACGGTGACCACCTCGCGCGCGCCGCGCTGCAGCAGGCAGTCGCTGAAGCCGCCGGTGGAGGCGCCCACGTCGACGGCGCGGACCCCCGCCGGGTCCAGTCCGAAGGCGTCCAGGGCCGCCTCCAGCTTGAGCCCGGCGCGCGACACGTAGGGGATGTCGGCGGCGGTGACCTCGAGGGCGGCATCCTCGGCCACGGCGCGGCCGGGCTTGGTGGCCGCGCGGCCGTCCACCAGGACCGCGCCGGCCTCGATCAGACGGCGGGCGCGGGCGCGGCTGGCGGCGAAGCCGCGACGGACGAGCAGGGTGTCGAGGCGGGTGGTCATGGCGATCAGGATAGCGTGAAAACAAAAGGGACCGGGCGTCGGGCCCGGTCCCTTCGTGGCTTTGCGGCGGTATCGAGGTCTTACAGCTCCTCGGTGTGCTCCGCCAGGAACTGGGCCACGCCCTCGGGGGTGTCCTGCATGCCGGCCTTGCCCTCCTGCCAGTTGGCGGGGCAGACCTCGCCGTGCTCCTCGTGGTACTGCAGGGCGTCGAGCATGCGCAGGGCCTCGTCCACGTTGCGGCCCAGCGGCAGGTTGTTGACCAGCTGGTGCTGGACCACGCCGTGGCGGTCGATGAGGAAGGTGCCGCGCAGGGCCACCGACTCGTCCACCAGCACGTCGTAGTCGCGCGCGATGGACTTGGTCAGGTCGGCCACCATGGGGAACTGCACCTGGCCGATGCCGCCCTGGTTGACGGGGGTGTTCTTCCAGGCGTGGTGGGTGAAGTGGCTGTCGATGGAGCAGGCCACCACCGCCGCGTTGCGCTTCTCGAACTCCTTGACCCGCTTGTCGAAGGCGATGATCTCGGAGGGGCAGACGAAGGTGAAGTCGAGCGGGTAGAAGAACAGCACCCGGTACTTGCCCTCGGTCTCCTTGAGGAAGTGGTACTCGTCGCGGATCTCGTTGCTGGGCATGACGGCGGGGGCGACGAAGTCGGGGGCCTGCTTGTTGACCAGGACGCTCATCTCGGCTCCTTGGGCTGCGGTTCCGTGGACGGGTTCAGATGAAAGTAAGACTCATTCTAATATAAGAAACTTATGGTAGCATGCCGGCTCTCCCCAACCAACGGGGCCGGACGGCGACTCCCGGCCCCGCCGTCCGCGAGGGCGCAACCGCCATGGCAGGAAACTCCTTCGGCGAGCTGTTCCGGGTAGCCACCTTCGGCGAGAGCCACGGCCCCGCCATCGGCGGCACGGTGGACGGCTGCCCGCCCGGGCTGGCGCTGTCCGCGGCCGACATCCAGCGCGACCTCGACCGCCGCCGGCCGGGTCAGTCCCGCTACACCACCCAGCGCCGCGAGGCCGACGAGGTGGAGATCCTGTCCGGGGTGTTCGAGGGCGAGACCACCGGCACCCCCATCGGCCTGCTGATCCGCAATACCGATCAGCGCAGCAAGGACTACTCGGAGATCCGGGACCGCTTCCGGCCCGGGCACGCGGATTATACCTACTGGATGAAGTACGGGCGACGGGACTACCGCGGCGGCGGCCGCTCCTCGGCGCGCGAGACCGCCGTGCGGGTGGCCGCCGGCGCCATCGCCCGCAAGTTCCTGGCCGATCACCTGGGCATCACCATCCGCGCCTGCCTGGAGCAGATGGGCGACATCGTCCTCGCCCGCGACGACTGGGACGCGGTGGCGGACAACGCCTTCTTCAGCCCCGATCCCGGGCGGGTGGGCGAGCTGGAGGAGGCCATCAACCGCCTGCGCAAGGAGGGCGACTCCATCGGCGCGGGCATCTACGTGGAGGCCCTCGGCGTCCCGGCCGGCCTGGGCGAGCCGGTGTTCGACCGCCTCGAGGCCGACTGGGCCAAGGCCCTGATGGGCATCAACGCGATCAAGGGGGTGTCGGTGGGCGACGGCTTCGAGGTGGTGCGCCAGCGCGGCTCCGAGCACGGCG
>DATFLO010000113.1:0-17456 GCA_035267605.1 Gammaproteobacteria bacterium | reverse complement strand
CTCCAGGCCGGCGTCGGAGGGATCCTCCGCCAGCCCCAGGGCCAGGCCATAGGCGGCGGTGGCGCCGATCAGCGGGGCGCCGCGCACGCGCATGGCGGCGATGGCCTCGGCGGCGTCGGCCAGCCGTTCCAGCCGGGCCACCCGCCATTCCCAAGGCAGCCGCGTCTGGTCGATGATGTGCGCCGAGCGGCCGTCGTCGCCGGCCCAGATGGCGCGGTAGGCAGTGCCGTCCACCAGCATGGCCGCCCTCCCCTATTCGCCCTCGAAGCTCACCAGCGACGAGACGGCGTAGCCGTCGTCGCGCAGGCGCTGCATGCCGCCCAGGGCCGGCAGCTCCACCACGAAGCTGGCGCCCACGATGGTGCCGCCCACCTTCTCGATCAGCTTGAGCGCGGCCTCGGCGGAGCCGCCGGTGGCGATCAGGTCGTCCACCAGCAGGATGCGCTCGCCGGGATTGATGCAGTCGGTGTGGACCTCGATGGTGTCGGTGCCGTACTCCAGCTCGTAGTCCTGGCTGACCGTCTCCCAGGGCAGCTTGCCGGTCTTGCGCGCGGGCACGAACCCGGCCCGCAGCTGGTGGGCCACGGCACCGCCGACGATGAAGCCGCGCGCCTCGATGCCCACCACCTTGTCCACCTGGTTGCGCGCGAACGGCGCCACCAGGAGATCCACGGTATCGCGGAAGCCGGCCGGATCCTGCAGCAGGGTGGTGATGTCGCGGAACACGATGCCCGGCTTGGGGTAGTCGGGGATGGCGCGGATCCGATCCTTGAGGGTCTCGGGGTCGATCATGCGGTTCTGTCCTCTGGCGGGTTGAGCACGCGGCCGGCGACCGCGTCCAGGCGGCCGACCGCCGCCCGGTCGCGGGCCTGCGGCGGGGTGATGAGGGACACGTCCAGGACGCGGTCGCAGCCCCGGGGGCAGGGATCAGGGCGGTCGCCGAAGCCCCGCGCCACGGCCTCCACCAGGCCGCGCGCCTTGGCGGCGTTGTCGGTGAGCACGCGGATCACGTCCTCCACCTGGACGTGCTCGTGGTCCGGGTGCCAGCAATCGAAGTCGGTGACCATGGCCACGGTGGCGTAGCAGATCTCCGCCTCCCGGGCCAGCTTGGCCTCGGGCATGTTGGTCATGCCCACCACGTCGCAGCCCCAGGAGCGGTACATCTCCGATTCGGCCAGACTGGAGAACTGCGGCCCTTCCATGGCCAGGTAGGTTCCGCCGCGCGCCACCGGCAGATCCCGGTCGCGGGCCGCCGCCTCCAGGGCGTCGCCCAGCCGGCCGCACACCGGCTGGGCCATGGACACGTGCGCCACCAGGCCGGGGCCGAAGAAGGATTTGTCGCGGTGAATGGTGCGGTCGACGAACTGGTCCACCAGCACGAAGGTGCCGGGGGTCAGGTCCTCGCGCAGCGAGCCCACCGCCGACAGCGACAGGATGTCGGTGACCCCGACCCGCTTGAGGGCATCGATGTTGGCGCGGTAGTTGACGCCGTTGGGGGGCAGCGTGTGACCGCGCCCGTGGCGGGGCAGGAAGGCCATGGGCAGGCCGCCGAGCTCGCCCAGCAGGACCTCGTCCGAGGGCTCGCCGAAGGGGGTTTCCACCTCCTCCCAGCGGGTATTCTCGAGGCCGTCGATGTTGTAGACGCCGCTGCCGCCGATAATGCCGAGCATGGGCGCCGGGTGACTGGCTTCGCTCATGGTCCGGTCTCCCTCAGGGCTCGATGGTCATGCGCTCGATGAGATCGGCATGCTGCGGGAAGGCCTCCAGCAGCTCGGCGCGCCCGCCCAGGCGGAAGTCGGCGAACTCGAAGCCCGGCGCCACGGTGCAGCTCACCAGCACGTAGCTGTCCGGCTCGGCCACCTCGGCACCGAACCAGACGCCGTGCGGCACGATCGCCTGCAGGGCGTGGCCGGCGTCGGGGTCCGGTCCCAGGCGGATGTCCTCGCGCCGGCCGTCGGGGTGCAGGCAGACCACGTCCACCGGGCTGCCGGCGTGGTAGAACCAGATCTCGTCCGACTCCATGCGGTGCAGGGCGGACATCTGGCCGCTTTTGAGCAGGAAGTGGATGGCGGTCTGGAAGGCCCGCTCGCCGCCGTGGCGCTCCGGCAGGGCCGAGGCGGGGAGGGTCTCCGCCGAGCGGTAGGTCTCGCGGAAGTAGCCGCCCTCGGGGTGGCCGGTCAGGCCCAGCTTGTCGATCCAGTAGTCGGCGTCCCGGGTCATGGTGCTCCGTTCCGGCTGGAAATGGGGTCAGTGGCTCTCGCCGGGGGCCTCGGGATGGGCGCGGGCCTTGTCCCGGACCCCGGCCAGGGTCTTCTCCAGGGTGGCCGCCTCGGACAGCGCCGACGGCAGCTCCAGGTCGCCATGCGGCGTCTCGCCGCGGCACAGGCGGGCGGCGTCGTCGGCCAGCCGGCCCAGGCGGTGCAGCTGGGTGGGGGTCAGCTCCAGCGGGGTCGCCGCCGTCCCCTCGGGGGCGGCGCCCAGGCTGCCCTGCAGGGCCTCGCGCAGGCCCTCCAGGTCGTACAGGTCACGGGCGCGGACGGCGTCCTCCACGCCCTCCTCCTCGGCCTCCTCGAGGGCCTCCTTGAGGGAGACCACCGCCGCCTCCAGGAACCAGGCCACGGTGGCCAGCTCCTGTGTCGTCAGCTCCAGTCGCGCCACGGCTACCTCCGGATAAAGCCTCCATTGTACCGGTCGCGCGCGCCGGCGCCGAGCCCGCCTTGAACCCCGTCGCCCACAGGCGCATGGTGGGAGCAGGAAACCGGCCGCCACAGGAGGTAGCCATGTGCGTGTGTGAGAGCGATCTGATCAAGATGAAGCTGCACCTGATCACCCGGCGCTATTATCCGGGCATCAAATACAACGAGGCCGTGCTCGGCCAGTTCGCCGACGACCTGGGCATCGCCTTCGAGAAGGAGATCCGCGACCTGGGTGAGCCCGAGCAGGCCGACCTCGCCACCCGCGTCTACGAACGGCTGTCGGAGGCGGCCTCCGGCGACCGCACCGTCGCCGCGGAGGCCGGCCGCACGCGGGGGAGCACCACCCCGGCCTGAGCGGGCCGCCGCGAGCGCCCAGCGGGCCCCGGCGCACGCCGGGGCCCGTCCTTTTCCGGCCCTTTCACAAAACCGCAACCCGCCCCCCGTGCAATGCCCCGTGATTGCCAGCTACAGGGGCCCCGCCCCGGGAGCAGGTTGCATGCAGCGCACACGGCCCAACACCCGCACCGCCAGTCGCCGGCGGCGCCAGCGGCGGAATCCGACGCGGCTGCGGCGGATCCGCGCCATCCGCCGGGGTGCCGGCGTCCATCTGAGCATCCCCCCCACCGTTCATCCGTTGGCTCGCCTGTCCGTGCCGTCCCACCGCTGACCTCCCCGCCCGCCGCCCCTCTGGTACCCTGGGGCCGCCGCTGCGGCGGCGCTCCCCCAGACCATTCCCGGAGGACGGCATGGACATTCAGTTCCTGGGCGCGGCGCGCGAGGTCACCGGCAGCTGCTTCCTGATCCGCGTCGGGCGCAAGCGCCTGCTGGTGGACTGCGGGCTGATCCAGGGCTCGTTCGAGGACGAGGAGCGCAACCGCGATCCCTTCCCCTTCGACCCCGGCCAGATCGACGCCGTGGTCCTGACCCACGCCCACCTGGACCACTCCGGCCGCCTGCCGCTGCTGGTCAAGGCCGGGTTCCGGGGCCCCATCTACACCCACCGGGCCAGCCGCGACCTGTGCCGGATCATGCTCAAGGACTCGGGCAACCTCAACGAGCGCGAGGCCGAATCGGTCAACCGCAAGCGCCGGCGCAAGCACCTGGATCCGGTGGACCCCCTGTACACGGTCAAGGACGCGCAGCAGGCCATGCGCCGCTTCCGGGCCGTGGACTACGGGGCCACCCGCAAGATCCTTCCGGGGGTCCGCCTGCGTCTGCGCGACGCCGGCCACATCCTGGGCTCGGCCATCGCCGAGCTGTGGCTGGAGGAAGGGGGCGTGGAGCGCAAGGTGGTGGTCAGCGGCGACCTCGGCCACCGCGGCGCCCCCATCCTGCGCAACACCGAGCACATCGAGGCAGCCGACCTGGTAGTCATGGAGACCACCTACGGCGACCGCCTGCACCGCTCGTGGGACGCCACCTGGACCGAGATGGCGGAGATCCTGGGAAGCGCCAGCGCCAATCGCGGCAACATCATGATCCCCGCCTTCGCCGTGGGCCGTACCCAGGACCTGCTGTACGCCTTCGGCAAGAACTTCGAGGCGTGGGGGCTGGGCGACTGGCAGATCTTTCTGGACAGTCCCATGGCCATCGAGACCACCGAGGTCTACCGCAGCCACCAGGAGGTCTACAACGCCGAGGCCCGCCGCCTCACCACCGGCAACGGCGGCGACCCCTTCGGCCTGCCCAACCTGCAGCTGACCCGAACCACGCGCCAGTCCATGGGCATCAACCGGGTCACCAGCGGCGCCATCATCGTCGCCGGCAGCGGCATGTGCACCGGCGGCCGCATCAAGCACCACCTCAAGCACAACCTGTGGCGCGAGGAGTCGCACCTGGTCATCGTCGGCTATCAGGCGCGCGGCACCCTGGGCCGGGCCCTGGTGGACGGCGCCCGCGAGGTGGACCTCTGGGGCGAGCGCATCCAGGTGGGGGCACAGGTGCACACCGTCGGCGGGCTCTCGGCCCACGCCGACAGCGACGGCCTGCTGGCCTGGTACCGGGGCTTCGCCGGCGCCCCGGAGGTGGCGCTGGTCCACGGCGAGGACGACCCCATGGACGCCTTCGCCCGCCGCCTGAGCGAAGAGCGAGGCGGCGACGGGGGCATCCACCGGCCGCAAGCGGGCGAGGGCATCGACCTGGCCACCCTCTAGACGCCCTTTCCCGGGCGACGCCTGCGGGTTACAGGCCGATCAGATCCCCGGGGTAGCCGGCCCGGCGGGCAGCCTCCAGCACCGCCCGGGGGGCCACGGCGCCGGGCTCGAAATCCACCAGGAACAGGTTGTCCCGGCGGGGGTTGTGGCGGGCGTCGAGCACCCCGGGGATGTCCCGGAGGGCGCCGGAAAGCTGCTCGGCGGCTCGGGGGTCGGGGTGGGCGTGGATGTGCAGCAGCAGGTTGGCGGTGGCCATGGCGGCTCCTCCCTGGAAACGGCCTTTACCCATTGGACACCGCCACCAGCCGCCGGTTTGTCTCCGCGCGCCCCCCGGCCTATAATCCGCCCCTTTGCCGGCCCCGCCCACCAACCCCCGGAAGCCCCATGGCCGCCCAGCACCGACTCCATCAGACCCGAGCCCGCCGCCGTCTCAGCCAGGTCGTCGGGGCGGGCGCCGTGGCGCTCGCCCTCGGCACCCGCAGCACCTGGCTGGAGGCCGGATGGGCGCCGCTGGTGCTGGCCTGGGCGGGGCTGCTGCTGGTGGTGGCCGGGGTCTTCGGCCGGCTGCTGTCGACCCTGTACATCGGCGGCCGCAAGAGCAGCGAGATCGTCACCGCCGGTCCCTACGGCCTGACCCGCAATCCCCTGTACTTCTTCAGCTTCCTGGGTCTGCTCGGCATCGGCCTGGGCAGCGCCAATCCGGCCGTCCTGGCGGTCCTGGTGCTGGCCTTCGCCCTCTACTATCCGGGGGTATTCGCCCAGGAGGAGGCCAAGCTCCTGCGCAAGCACGGCGAGCCCTTCGCCGCCTACCAGCAGCGGGTGCCGCGCTTCTGGCCGCGCCTCGGCGGCTCCTGGGAGGAACCGGATTGGGTGGAGGCATCGCCGCGGGAGCTCCGCTCGGCCCTGGGCGACGCCTTCTGGTTCATCGCCGCCTACATCGCCCTGCGCGCCATCGCCGAGGCCCACGCCCGCGGCCTGCTGCCGGCCTATCCCCTGCCCTTCTGAGGGCTCCGGACAGACCAAGGCCCCGCCCGATCGGGCGGGGCCTTGCGTGGTCGGCGACGACCGGGACCCGGGGCTCAGGCCACGCGCGGCGCCCGGTGGCGCAGGGGGCTGCTGCGCGGCAGGTGGGCGCGCAGGATCTCCATCTGGTCGCCGCGGATGTCGCGCCCGGTCAGCACCATCCACTCGGCGTGGACCGGGGCGTAGGGCACGGCCAGCAGCGGCATGCCCGCCTCCTCGGGGGTGCGGCCGCCCTTGACGCGGTTGCAGCGCCGGCAGGCGGTGGCCACGTTCTCCCAGCGGTCCAGGCCGCCCCGGGAGATGGGGTGGACGTGGTCGCGGGAAAGCTCGCGACGGTCGAAGTGGCCGCCGCAGTACATGCAGGTCCACTGGTCGCGGCGGTAGAGCTCGCGGTTCTCGCGACGCGGCAGGGGGACGCGGTCGCCCGGATGGCGGGCCTCGGCGACGACGGCGATGGAGGGCACCTCGACCAGGCTGCGGGCCCCCGTATCGCGGGAGTAGCCGCCCCGTACCCGGTAGACGGTCTCGCCCATGGGCTGCTGGATGAGGCCCCGGCAGTGGAGGATGACCAGCTCCTGCCACGTGGCCCAGGCGATGGGCCGGGTTCCGGGGTTGAGCAGAAGGGTGTGGATCATGGTGTCATTCCGTCCTGGAGCCACCTTACTGCTTCGTCAGGGTTTCGCCAAGCCCTTGCAGTTTTGTGACACCCCTCCCCCGCTGGGCCCCGCCCTCAGCCGGGGTCGTCGGTGGCCCGCTTGGCCGCCTGCCAGTGCGCCTTGAGCTCGTCCAGCTCGGCCTCGGTCATGGCTCGACTCTGTTCGGCCAGGCGCCCCTCCATGTGCCGGAAGCGCCGCTCAAAGCGGCGGTTGGCCCCGCGCAGGGCGGCCTCCGGATCCACCCCCAGGCGCCGGGCCAGGCCCACCGCCGCGAACAGCAGGTCGCCGGCCTCGTGCTCCAGGCGGGCCTGAGACCCTTCCCGGCCCACCTCCTCGCGCAGCTCGCCGAGCTCCTCGTCCACCTTGGCGAACAGGTCCTCGTCGCGCGGCCACTCGAAACCGGCGCGCACCGCCCGCCCCTGCAGCTTGCCGGCGCGCTGCACCGCCGGAAGGGCCGCCGCCACGCCGTCCAGGGCACTGCCGGCCGCGCCGGCGGCCGCCCGCTCGGCGGCCTTGTGGGCCTCCCAGCGCCGGGCCTGATCGTCGGCGTCGGCGACCGCGTCGTCTCCGAACACGTGGGGATGACGGCGCACCAGCTTGTCGCACACCGCCGCCACCACATCGTCGAAGCCGAAGCTGCCCTCCTCGCGCGCCAGCTGCGCATAGAACACCACCTGGAACAGCAGGTCACCGAGCTCGTCGGGCAGCGCCGCCCAGTCCTCCTGCTCGATGGCGTCGGCCACCTCGTAGGCCTCCTCCAGGGTGTGCGGCACGATGGAGCCGAAGGTCTGGGCGCGGTCCCACGGGCAGCCCTGCTCCGGGTCGCGCAGGCGCTCCATGATGCTGAGCAGGCGGTCGATGTCGGCCATGATGGCAAGGCCTCCCGAAAAAAGGGGCGGACGGCGGAGGCGGCACCGGGCCGCCGGACGCCAGCGTACCGCACCCGGGCGCGCAGGCTAAGCGGTAGCGGCGGACCGCTATCCCTCGTCGGCGCGCAGCCGCTGCTTGGCCCGTGCCGCCGCCTTGTCGGCCAGGCGGGTGGGCTCGGGCAGGCGGTAGCGGGTGCAGCAGGCCAGGGTCCAGGTCACGGCGTCGTCCACGCTGACCCGGTGGCCGGGGCTGACGTACAGGGGACGCACCCGCTGGCGGCTGCGCAGCACGGCGCCGATCACCGCGCCGTCCAGGGTCAGGGGGACCCGCTCGCCCTTGGCCGGGCCCAGCGCGGCCAGGTCCGCCTCGCCCGCCAGACGCGACTTGGCCACACCGATGGCCGGGCGATCCAGGAGCACGCCGATGTGGGCGGCGATGCCCAGCCGCCGGGGATGGGCGATGCCCTGGCCGTCGAACAGCAGCAGGTCGGGGCTCTCCTCCAGGCGGTCGAGGGCAGCGAGGATGGCCGGTCCCTCGCGGAAGGAGAGCAGGCCGGGGATATAGGGGAGCTCCAGCGGGGCGGTGGCCACCGCCTCGGCCACCGGCTCCAGCCCCGGATAGGCATGGACACTGACCGCGGCCACTACCCGGTCCGCCAGGAAGGCGGCGTCCACTCCGGCCACGCGGGATACCGGCCCGGTCAGGGGCGCCAGCCGCACCTGCGCGGCCAGGCGCTGCTGCAGGGCGCGCGCCGCCGCGGCATCGGGCGGGAAACGGGGGTCGCCGGCCACCGCCGGCTCAGCGCCGCCTGAGCAGGCCGCGGAACAGCTCGCGGCGGGTGACCTTGCGCGGTCCCGGACGGCTCCCGGCCGCCTCCGGTGGCGGCCGTCCGTCCAGGTGGCGGGCCACCTCGCGCGCCCACTCCAGGGCCTCGCCGGTGTCGCCGAAGGCGCCCATGTCGTGCAGCAGCTCCTCGGTCAGGTGGTGGCCCAGGCGCGGGTCGTAGGCCACCTCCAGCTCGCGCGCGCGGCCGCCGAAGGTGAGGGTCACCTCCACCCCGGTGGTCACCCGGCCATCGTCCTCGCATTCGAGGTTGGACGGATTGGGCAGGCCCTCGGGGGTGGCGGGGTCCACCGGCAGGTAGACGCGCTGGGCGGTCCACGGCGTGACCAGCACCACCCGGTGCCAGCCGCCCTCGGTCTCCGGACCCTCGGCGCGCACCTCCAGCCCCGGATTGAGGCGGGTGTTGCCCAGCCCCATGAGGTCGAAGTGGATGCCCTGGTAGGCGGCCTCCAGTCCGGCCACCGGGTCGGGGACGGCGTGGAATTCCCAGCGCGCGGAGGGGCGCTCGTCCATGGCGCGGACTCCGGTGACGAGTTCAGGAGTGCTCCGCCATGCGCGGCAGCAGGCGGACCAGCCACAGGGCGAATGCCGCCAGCCACAGCCAGGCCGCCCAGTGGGTGGCGCTCATCATGCCGCCGCCCGCGTCCCCCGTCCAGAGGGGCGCCAGCAGGCGCACCCCCGCCGCCGCCTGCAGCAGCCACAGCGCAGCGCGCAGCCAGCGGTCGGGATCCAGCGGCCGGCCGGCGTGGCCGAGGCTGACGCGCAGGGAAAACACCAGGGCCAGGCTGGCCATGCCGCCAATGCCCAAGGCATGGATCCAGGCCCGCCCGGCATCCGGCCAGTCGGCGCCCAGCGCGGCGGCCGCCGAGAGCAGCAGGGCCATCACGAACCACGCCACCGGCAGCAGCTTGACCCCCACCAGCCAGCGCCGGAGGGCGGCGGCCGGCGACCAGCGCCAGGCCTCGCGGGCGATCCAGGCGGCCAGCAGCAGGTCCAGGACGCCGGCGACGGGGGCGGTGCCCGCAACCGCCGTCAGCACCAGGCGCAGCCCTCCGAGGGCAGCCAGCACCGGCAGGAAGCGGGAACCGGCAGCGCCGTCGTAGCCGGGGACGGCGTTGCCGGCGAACATGGGCAGCAGGCGGTGCAACAGCGCCAGGGCCAGGCCGGCCTCGGCGTACAGGCCGGTGCGCACCGCCCAGGCGTGCACCGCCGGCGCGGTCAGGCCCCAGGCGGCAGCGTCGGCCAGCGCCGCGGCCCCGGACAGCGCCAGGGCCGCCACGGCGTAGCGGGGCTGATGGGGGTTGCCGGCATCGGCCAGCCAGCGGGCCAGGCCGCCGGCCGTGGCCAGGATCAGGAGGCCGCCGGCACCGGCCCCGGCCGCCGCCACCCCGGCGCCGGCGCCCAGGGCACCGGCCCACAGCACCGCATGGGCGGCGGCGAATGCCGCCAGCAGGGACAGCCACCGGCGCGGCGGGATCCCGTCCGGGTGGCGGCACTGGCGCGGCAGGGCGGTGAGGGCGAAGCCGAAGATGAACAGCTGCAGCACCCCCCAGATCAGGGTGTGGCCGTGCAGCCAGGCGGGGGGCAGGAGCGGCGCGGGCACGCCCGGTCCGCGGCCGCCCAGGTAGAGCAGCCACAGGCCCCAGCCGGCCATGACGGCCACGGCGTAGAGGGCGGCGGCCGGGAAGAACAGGCGGTAGGGCTCACGCAGCAGCGCCGCGCGCTCCTCGCGGGGCGGGGTGTCGGCGGCCAAGGGCTTCGCGCTCCGGTACCGGTCGGTGGCTCACAGGTTCCCGTCAGGATGGGCGGTTTGCGCCGGCTGCGCCTTGACGGGCGTCAACGCGGCCCGCGGCTCACTGCCGCTCCTCTCCCTCCCGGCCCAGCCACAGGCAGTCGCCCGAGGCCTCCTGGATGCGCTCCAGGAAGCGGCGGTGGGCCTCCCATTCCGCCTCGGAGGGGGGGACGACCGGCAGCGGCTCGCGGTCGGCCGCGGCCCCGCCTTGCAGCAGGCGCTCCGCGGCGGCCGCCGGCGAGGCCTCCTCGCTGACCAGCGCCAGGTCCTCCTGGCCGCCGGTCATGGCCAGGAAGACGTCGGCCAGCAGCTCCGAGTCGAGCAGGGCCCCGTGCTTGTCGCGGCTGCGGTTGTCCACCTCGTAGCGGCCGCACAGGGTGTCCAGGTCGTTCTTCTGCCCGGGGTGGAGGTGGCGGGCCTCCTGCAGGGTGTCCAGGACCTGGCAGTGGTCCTCCAGGCGCGGCCAGCCGCAGCGCTCCAGCTCGGCGTTGAGGAAGCCCATGTCGAACGGGGCGTTGTGGATCACCAGCTCGGCGCCGTCCACGAAGTCGAAAAACTCCCCGGCCACCCCGGCGAACACCGGACAGTCGGCCACGTGCTCGTCGGTGATGCCGTGGATGGCGGTGGAGTCCTCCGGGATGGGGCGCTCCGGGTTGAGGTAGCGGTGGAAGGTGCGCCCGGTGCGCCGGCGCCCCACCACCTCGACGCAGCCGATCTCGATGACGCGGTGGCCGTCGGCGGGGTCCAGGCCGGTGGTTTCGGTGTCGAGGACGATCTGACGCATGGGCGGCTCCTATTGGCGGGCCTCGTCGATGGCGCGGTTGGCCAGGGCGTCGGCACGCTCGTTCTCGGGGTGGCCGCTGTGGCCGCGGGTCCAATGGAAGCGGACCTCATGCCTGGCCAGCAGGGCGTCCAGCTCCTCCCACAGGTCGCGGTTGGCCACCGGCTTCTTGCTGGCGGTCTTCCAGCCGCGCTTCTTCCAGTTGGCCATCCACTCGGTGACGCCCTTGCGCAGGTACTCGGAATCGGTGGTGAGATCCACCGAGCAGGGCCGCTTGAGGGCCTCCAGACCGCGGATGGCGGCGGTGAGCTCCATGCGGTTGTTGGTGGTTTCCGGCTCGAAGCCGTAGAGCTCGCGCTCGCGCCCGTTGAAGCGCAGCAGCGCCCCCCAGCCCCCGGGGCCCGGGTTGCCGCGGCAGGCGCCGTCGGTGAACAGCTCCACCGCCTTGGATCGGCTCATGGGATCTCGCTATTGCAAGCTGTCGCAGGGATAGGCCGGCATGCCGGGATGGCGCCCCCCCGACAGCTCGGCCCGGAAGGCGGGCCCGAGCAGGGTCACGCCGGGCTGGTCCTTGCGCGCCTGGACGCAGCCGACCGCCCCCAGGGGCAGCCGCCGGCGGCCGGGCAGGCGATCCAGGAAGCGGACGGCGCGCAGGGCCCGCTCGGCCCGCAGGGGCGGTCGCAGAAAGGCGTAGCGGCTGCCCTCCGGCACCAGGCCGGTGGATTCTAGCATCCGGCGCACGTGCAGGGAGGACAGGAACCGTCCCGGCCAGGGACCCTGACGATACCGCCGCCGCAGCAAGGGGTGGACCAGCCCGAAGGCCGACAGGGGGTTGAAGGTCAGCACCAGCAGCCGGCCGCCCGGGGCCAGCACGCGCTCGGCCTCGGCCAGGATGCGGTAGGGCGAGCGCGAGAACTCCAGGCTGTGGGCCAGCACGACCAGGTCCAGCTCGCCGCTGGCGAAGGGCAGGGCCTCGGGCAGCCCCCAGACCAGCCGCCGCGGCCGCGGCGTCATGCCGGGCTCGCCGCCCAGCCCGTGGCCGGCGGCGGGCGCCATGGCGAAGCCCACGCGGCTGCGCTCGGCCACCACCGACAGCAGCGGCCCGTAGCTCTGCGGCGCCACCCCCAGGCTCGTGCGGAAGGGCGGGAATTCGCTCAGCAGGCCCTCGACGAGCGCCAGCTCGTCGGCCAGTAGGGCACGACCCAGGGGCTCTTCCAGCCAACCCACGGCGACCTCCAATTGACAGCGTCCACCCGAAGGGCAACCATTATCGGCGCCTACCGCCTTCCCCCGCTACCGGGAGCGCCCATGGAATCTCCGGTGACCCTGATCCCCGCCCTGCGGGACAACTACGTGGCCCTGCTTCATTCCCCCGACGGCCGCAGCGTCGCCATCGTGGACCCGTCGGAGCCGGAGCCGGTGATCCGCCATCTGGAGGAGACCGGCCTGCAGCCGCTGGCCATCTTCAACACCCACCACCACCCTGACCATGTGGGGGGCAACCGCGAGCTGCAGAAGACCTACGACCTGCCCGTCTACGGCGCCGCGGCGGACCGCGACCGCATCCCGGGCCTCACCCATCCCATGTACGAGGGGGACCGGGTGACCCCGGCCGGCCTGGACCGGAGCGGGGTGGTCTGGGACATCCCGGGCCATACCCGCACCCACACCGCCTTCGTATTCCCCGACGACGGCCTGCTGTTCGCCGGCGACACCCTGTTCGCCGCCGGCTGCGGCCGCCTGTTCGAGGGCACCCCGGAGCAGATGCAGGCGAGCCTGGCGCGGCTGGCCGGCCTGCCCGACGACACCCGCCTCTATTGCGGCCACGAGTACACGCTCAACAACCTGCGCTTCGCCAGCGCGGTGGAGCCGGACAACGCGGACGTCGCCGACAAGCTGGCCTGGGCCGAGGCCGCCCGCGAGCGCGGGGAGCCCACCCTACCCTCCACCATCGGCGAGGAAAAGCGGACCAATCCGTTCCTGCGCTGGGAGCAGCCGGCGGTGCGGGCCGCTGCCCGCGAGCGGGGCGCCGAGGACGATGACCCGGTTACCGTGTTCGCCGCCATACGGGCCTGGAAGGACCGCTTCTAGGGGCGCCCCCAAGCCGCGCCGTCACCGCCCCGCCTCCCGGTTGAGACCAACCACGCCGATCTCGATACGCCGGACCGCCGGCGACAGGGCACAGCACAGCGCCATGGCCAGCGCCGGCCCCATCCGCGTGAAGCCCTGGGACTGCTTCAGGAAGGTGGTCCCGCTGACCTCCAGCAGGATGGCCGCGGCCAGCAGCGTCCACGCCCTCATGGCTGCCTCCGGCGCCTGCCCAGGCGGCGCCACAGTACCGTGTAGACGACCGCATTGAACGCCAGCAGCCCGGCGCCCAGGGCCACTTGGTGGCTGCGGGTCAGCCCCGGCGGGTAGAGCAGGGGCCACAGGTAGTGGTCCAGGAAGCCGCCGGCGTAGCCCTGCTCCCCCGCCGCCCGGCGTAGGGCCTGCTCCAGGGGGGTCAGGGGACAGGGCCAGCCGGCCAGCTCCACCGCCGCGGCCCACAGCAGGACCGGCAGGTGCACCGCGGCCAGGCTCGGCCACCGCAGCACAAGCAGGCCGCCGGCCACCGCCGCGACCACGAACAGGGCGTGCACCGCCACCAGGCCGTCGGCGAGCAGGGCGAACCCCATCACCGGGCCCCGGTGGGGATGCGCCGGCGGGGCCATCCCGCCCCCTCGGACCGCCTTCCCTCTCCCGCCATGCGGGCCTCCCCAGCCAGCTTGCCGGTCCCCAGCCTGGCCCTCCCCGGCCGGGCCGGCAAGGCGTCCCTCAGCCCCCGCCCTGCAGGCGCGCGATGCGCTCGGCCGGCAGCGGGTGGGAGTGGTGGACCCGGGCAAAGAGGGGATCGGCGCTCAACAGCGCGGCGTTGTCCCGGTACAGCTTGACCAGGGCACCGGCCAGGGCGGCGGCGTCGCTGTGGCGGGCGGCGAAGGCGTCGGCGGCGAGCTCCCGCCGACGCGACCAGGCCGCGGCCAGGGGTTGGAGCGGGAACAGCAGCACCGGGGCCGCCAGCGCGGCCAGGATCAGGGCTCCGGCGTCGGAGGGCGCGGCGGCGCCCAGGCCGGTAAAGAACCAGGGCTGGGTGCGCAGCCAGGCCAACAGCGCCAGGCCGGCCAGCACGGCCAGCGCGGACAGCGCCACACCGTTGCGGATGTGCCCCAGGCGGTAGTGCCCCAGCTCGTGGGCGAGGACCGCCTCGGTCTCCGCCGGCTCCAGGGTCTGCAAGAGGGTGTCGAAGAACACCACCCGCTTGGCGCTGCCCAGCCCGGTGAAGAAGGCGTTGCCGTGGGCCGTGCGCCGCGAGGCGTCCATGACGTAGACCCCGGCCAGGGCGAAGCCGCAGCGCGCCAGCAGGCCCCGGATGCGGCCGCGCACCTCGGCGTCCTGCAGCGGCCGGAAGCGGTTGAACAGCGGCGCGATCCACTTGGGGTAGGCCCAGGTCAGGGCCAGGGTGAAGGCCAGCCACAGGCCCCAGCCGGACAGCCACCACCAGCGCCCGGATGCCGCCATGAGGCCCAGCAAGCCGGCCGCCAGGAGGCCGATCAGGAGGCCGCCGAGCAGCGCCGCCTTCAGGGTATCGGCGAGGAACAGGCCGGGCGAGCTGCGGTTGAAGCCGAAGCGGGCCTCGATGCGGAAGGTGCGCCAGGCGGCGAAGGGCAGGTCCAGCAGGCCGTTGATCCCAGCCACGGCCACCGCGGCCAGGGTGCCGGCGAGCCAGCCGGGCCCGGCCAGCGTGCGCGCCGCCTCCAGCAGCGCCGCCACGCCGCCGCCGAGGGTGAGCGCCAGCACCAGGCCGGCACCGGCGGCGGTCTCGACCATCCCCAGGCGCAGGCGCGCCGCCTGATAATCGGCCGCGACGGTTTGCTCCCCGGTCCCGATGCGGTCCCTGAAGGCCTGCGGGACCTCGCCGCGGTGGCGGCGGGCATGGCGCAGCTGGCGCCGGGCCAGCCACAGGCGGACCCCGGTGACAGCGGCCAGCGCCAGCAGGAACAGCAGGCCGAAGACGGGCACGGACCGCCTATGCCACCGGGTCGAGGATCAGCTCGTGGTGGCGCGCCCAGGCCTCCGCCAGGACCCGGCGGACGGCCTCGCCGTCCACCGCCTGCAGGCGCTCCAGGCGCTCCTCCCGGGGCACCGGGCGACCATGGTAGAGGCGGTCGCCCACGGCCTGGTGCAGGCGCTGCTCCAGGGTATCGCCGCCGCGCAGCAGGCCCGAGCGCAGGCTGTGCTTGGCGCGCTCGATGTCTCCCTCGGCAAAGCCCTCTTGGGCGATCCGGCGCAGGCTGGCCTGCACCAGCTCACGGGCGGCCTCGCGCCGGTCCGCCGGGCACGCCAGGTAGATGGCCCACAGGCCGCAGTCGCGCAGGGTGTCCAGGTCCGAGTAGACGGTGTAGGCCAGGCCCCGCTCCTCGCGCAGCTCGCGGAACAGTCGCGAGGTCACCGAGGCGCCCAGCAGGTGGTTGGCCACCCCGGCGGCGAAGCGGTCATCGCTGGTGCGGGCGGGCCCGGGCGCGGCCAGGGCCAGGTGGCACTGCTCGGCCGGCCCGCTGCGGCTGCCCTGCCCGGCATGGAAACCCGGGGCCCGGTCCGCCGGGCGCTCGCCGGCCGGCAGATGGCCGAGGGCCGCCTCCACCCGCTCGGCCACCGCCGCGGAATCCACATCGCCGGCCACGGCCACCAGCAGGCGGCCGCCGGTGTAGTGGCGGCGATGGTAGTCGGACAGGCCGGCCCGGTCGGCGGCCTCGATCACGCCGGGGTCACCCAGCACCGGCGAGCCGGCGGCGTGGTCGGCCCAGGCGGCGCGCACCAGCTCGTCCAGCAGCCAGGATTCGGGGTCCTCCCGCACCATGGCGGCCTCGGCGGCCACCACGCCGCGCTCGCGGGCCAGCTCCGCGGCGGGCAGGGACGGCCGCGCCACCATCTGGGTCAGCAGGTGGAGGGCCTCGCCGGCGTCCTCGCGCAGCACCTCGAGGGTGTAGGCGGTGGTCTCGCGCCCGGTCCAGGCGTCCACCTCGCAGCCGAAGCGGTCCATGGTCTCCGCCAGGGCCCGCACGTCGTAGTCGGCGGTGCCCTTGAACACCATGTGCTCGAGCAGGTGGGCCAGCCCAGCCTCGGCGGGGGCCTCGTAACGGCTGCCGTTGTCCACCCAGACGCCGAGGGCGACGGCGGGGTGGCCGGGCTCGGGCAGGGTCAGCAGGCGCACGCCGCCGACGAGGACGCGCAGGTCGGCGGCGTCCGCGTCGCGGGCCGGCGGCAGGGGATGGTTCGGATTGGGCATGGGGGCGGGCTCAGCCGGCGTCGAGCGCCTTCTTGGACAGGCGGATGCGGCCGCGGTTGTCGATCTCCAGCACCTTGACCCGCACCATGTCGCCTTCCTGGAGATAGTCGGTGACCTTCTCCACCCGCTCCGGGGCGATCTCGGAGATGTGCAGCAGGCCGTCGGTGCCGGGCAGCAGATTGACGAAGGCGCCGAACTCGGTGATGCGAACCACCTTGCCCTCGTAGATCTTGCCCTCCTCCACCTCCTCGACCATCTTCTCGATGCGCGCCTTGGCCTCCTCGGCCCCGGCGGCGTCGGTGGAGGAGATGTGCACCGTGCCGTCGTCGTCGAGGTCGATGCTGGTGCCGGTCTCCTCGGTCAGGCTGCGGATGGTCTTGCCGCCGGGGCCGATGATCTCGCGGATCTTCTCCGGCTTGACCTTCATCACCAGCATGCGCGGCGCGTGCTGGGACAGCTCGGTGCGGTGGCTGTCCAGGACCTTGCCCATCTCGCCGAGGATGTGCAGGCGCCCGGAGCGGGCCTGCTCCAGGGCACGGTCCATGATCTCGCGGGTGATGCCCTCGATCTTGATGTCCATCTGCAGGGCGGTGACGCCGTCGCTGGTGCCGGCCACCTTGAAGTCCATGTCGCCGAGGTGATCCTCGTCGCCGAGGATGTCGGACAGCACCGCGAAGCGCTCGCCCTCCTTCACCAGGCCCATGGCAATGCCCGCCACCGGGGCCTCGATGGGACAGCCGGCGTCCATCAGGGCGAGCGAGGTGCCGCACACGGTGGCCATGGAGGAGCTGCCGTTGGACTCCAGGATCTCGGAGACCACGCGCAGGGTATACGGGAACGCCTCATGGTCCGGGATCACCGCCTCGAGGGCGCGTTTGGCCAGCTTGCCGTGGCCGATCTCGCGGCGCTTGGGCCCGCCCATGAAGCCCGTCTCGCCGACGCAGTACGGCGGGAAGTTGTAATGGAGCATGAAGGGCTCCTTGTACTCGCCCTCCAGCGCGTCGATGATCTGCGCGTCACGGCCCGTGCCGAGCGTCGCGGTGACAATGGCCTGCGTCTCGCCGCGGGTGAACAGCGCCGACCCGTGGGTGCGGGGCAGCGTGCCGACACGGACGCTGATCGGGCGCACCGTGCTGTGGTCGCGGCCGTCGATGCGCGGCTGACCGTCCAGCACCCGGTTGCGGACGATGGACTTCTCGAGCTTGCCGAGAGCCGCGGACACCTCGTCGGCGCCGTAAGCGGGCTCCTCGCCGCCTGCCAGCTTCTCGCGGGCCTCGCTCTTCGTCTTGGCGACCGCCTCCTGACGCTCCTGCTTGTCG
>DATFLO010000112.1:0-10728 GCA_035267605.1 Gammaproteobacteria bacterium | reverse complement strand
TTAATACGTTTTGAAGTGTACGGAGGTTCTTTGTTTGGCCTTATAGGAAATGGAGTTTCTTGGTTTGGGGCTATGGAACTTATTGGAGTTGAGTTGCTTTCATTGGTTCCTTCTTACATTAACTTTTTAATTTTTGAGATTCCTGTATTTTTTGGTATCAGGTGGTTGTATGGGTGGAAATGGCATACTTGTATAATAGGAGGTGTTTTGGTTGGGGTAATTGATGTTTCTTTCCTTGTTATTTTTGGAGAAAATAGCAGCATTTTGGGAAATTTTAATTTGATCGTTAGGGTGTTTGGGGGTCTGCTCATGGGGATAGTTTTTTGGATTTTTGTCCGGGGTTCAGTTAAAGGGCAGGGAAAAACTTAAATTATGAGCATTAGAACTTCAGAAAAGTTTTACTTAACTTCCTTCAAACGGGAACGAAGCTTGGTTCACGGCTAGATTAGTGGGGTGGTTGTGGCCGGATTCCCGCACCACATCACCCCAGCGGGCCAGCCGTCGGCAAGATGTCTTTTTCGGCACGAAGGGCTTTACCCCTTCCAACGATCTCCTGGTGGCGTGTTGTGCGCCCTACGGGTTGGCTCTGGGCCTACTGCCTGATGCCGAATCTTGTTCTTCTGATTGCCGTGCCGAAGGCGGTGGAAGGGCTGGCCTCGACGGTCAGCGACGCGGATTTGGGCTACAGCCGCCAGACCAACTCCCAGCCGTAGTGGGCGGGCCATCTGTGGCAGGAGCGATAGGCCTCCTTTCCGATGGATGAGGCCTATCCGTTGGCGGGGCCCGATCGGCGGAGCGCAATTGCTGATTCCACATTTGTAATTTTTGATTTGTCTGACCGGTTTTTAGCTTTTCGGTCCGTTTTGCCTGGGTAAGGGGGGATGATGATTCCCAAAAAGGTAGCCATTTCGCTTGCTTGCTTCCTGGGCCTGTTCGCCCAGGTTGGCCAGTCCCAAGCCCAGGAATCCCTCTGCGCCCAGGTCAAGATCCAGATCGAGCAGGAGCTGACCCTGGAGCGCCAGGGCTTCGATGCGCACATGCGCATCAAGAACGGTCTGGACACCGATCCTCTGGAGAACGTGGCCGTCACCGTCCAATTCACGGATAAGGATGGTAATAGGGTGGTGGCCACCTCCGACCCCGACAACACCTCCGCTACCTTCTTCATCCGCACCGACTCCATGGACGGCATTGACGCCGTGGACGGCTCCGGCACGGTCATGCCGTCCTCCGCCGCCGACATCCACTGGCGCATCATCCCCTCGCCCGGCGCGGCGGGGCAGGTGAGCGACGGCAAGCTGTACTTCGTGGGCGCCACCCTGGAGTACGACCTCGCCGGCGAGCACCACGAGACCGAGGTGGCCCCCGACTCCATCACCGTCCGGCCGCTGCCGCTGCTGTCCCTGGACTACTTCCTCAAGCGCCAGGTCTACGCCGACGACCCCTTCACCGAGGAAACCGAGCCCGCCCGGCCGTTCACCCTGGGCGTGCGCATCCGCAACAACGGCAGCGGGCCCGCCGGGGACGTGGCCATCGACTCCGCCCAGCCCGAGATCGTGGCCAACGAGCAGGGCCTAGACATCGGCTTCCGCATCCTGGAGGGCTATGTGCAGGCCCAGCCCGCCAAGCCCAGCCTGCTGCTGAACTTCGGTACCATCGACGCGGATTCGGCCAAGGTGGGGCGCTGGCGCATGGTCACCGACCTCTCCGGACGCTTCACCGATTTCTCCGCCTCCTTCACCCACGCCGACGAGCTGGGCGGGGCCGCCACCTCCATCATCGACGCCATCGACACCCATCTGCTGGTGCGCGACGTGCGCGTGGCCGTGCCCGGCCGGGACGGGGTGCGCGACTTCCTGGCCCGGGACGGGGACTTCCTCACCGTCTACGAGTCCAACGGCAACGACACCGAGGTGGCCGACCTCTCCGCCGACGCCACCTTCGAGCGTGCCCGCGTGGACGGCGACATCGCCCACTACCGCCTGACCGTCCCGGCCCAGCCCGGGTTCGTCTACGCCCAGGTGCCCGATCCCTACCTGGGCGAGAAGCCAATCAAGGCGGTCTACCGCTCCGACGGCAAGCAGATCAGCCCCCGCAACGCCTGGCTGTCCCAGGAGCGCAACGACAGCCAGGGCTGGAACCACCACCTCAACCTGTTCGACGCCAACACCACCGGCACCTATACCGTGGTCATGAAGGCTCCCGAGCAGGAGCCGGTTGCGCCAAAGATCGTCCCCATCCCCGACCAGGTGGCGGTGGAGACCGAGCCGCTGGCCTTCACTGTGCAGGCCGCCGACGCCAACGGCGATCCCATCACCCTGACGGCCGCCAACCTGCCCGCCGGGGCCAACTTCACCGACCACGGGGACGGCACCGGCACCTTGGAATGGACCCCGGTCCAGGGGCAGAAGGGCGATTACACCATCCAGTTCGAGGCCTCCGACGGCAACCTCACTAGCTCCCTCTCCGTGGGCGTCACCGTGCGCTGGGTCCACGACCGCGACGGCGACGGCATGAAGGACGAGTGGGAGGAGAAGTACTTCGGCACCCTCGACCGCGACGGCACGGGGGATTACGACAACGACGGCATCTCCGACCTCGAGGAATACAAGCGCGGCATGGATCCCACCCGGCCGCCCGGGCCCAGCGAGCCCGTGCCGGAGGCCCCGGCCGACGGCGGCGAGGCGGCCAGCCTGACCCCGGCGCTGACCCTGACCAACGCCGAGCATTCCGGCCTTTACGAGGTCACCTACGAATTCGAGGTCTACGCCGACGCCGGCATGACCGAGCGCGTCGCCCACGGGCTGGATATCCCCGAGACCCCCGACACCACCGCCTGGACCGTGGACCCGGCCCTGGCCGACAACACCTGGTACCACTGGCGGGCACGGGCGGCCGGGGCCGGGCAGAAGAGCGAGTGGGTCACCGGCGCCTTCTTCGTCAACACCGCCAACGACGCCCCCGGCGCCCCGGCCATCAGCCGCCCGGACGACGGTGTGTTCGTCGATACCTTTACCCCGGTGCTGGAGGTGACCAACAGCACCGATGTGGACGAGGACACCGTGGCCTACGACTTCGGCGTCTACCGCGACGCCGCTCTCACCGACGAGGTGGCCGCCATTACCGAGGTGACCGAGGGCGGGCAGGGCGCCACCAGCTGGACCGTGCCCACCGAGCTTACCGAGAACACCTGGTACCACTGGCGGGCCACCGCCGTGGACGAGCACGGCCTGGCCACCGACGGCCCGGCCGGGCGCTTCTTCGTCAACACCCGCAACGACGCCCCGACCCAGCCCGGCCTGTCGGCGCCGGCCGACGGCGTGGAGATCCCCGCCCTGAGCGCGGACCTCACGGTGACCAACGCCACCGACCCCGAGGCCGAGCCCGTCAGCTACGTCTTCCAGCTCGACCGCGCCGCCACCTTCGACACCCCCGACCGGCGTGACTCCGGCGAGCTCGCCGAGGGCGCCGGGGAGACCACCGCCTGGGCGGTGGACGGTCTGGCGGACAACACCGAGTACTTCTGGCGGGCCAAGGCCACCGACGGCCGCGCCGACAGTGCCTGGGCCGGCGGCAGCTTCTTCGTCAACCGCTTCAACGACGCCCCCACTACGCCGACCGCCGCCAATCCGGGGCAGGGCGCCTGGATGGGGACGCTGCAGCCCACCCTGGCCGTGAACCCCGCCTCCGACGTGGACCGCGACGCCCTGCACTACGAGTTCGAGCTCTACGCCCCCGGCGAAGAGGGCGGCATGGGCCGACTGGCGGCCTCCGGCCAGTCCGACGGCGAGACCTGGACCGTTAACGCCCCGGTGGCCGAGAGCGGTTGGTACTACTGGCGCGCTCGTGCCATGGACGAGCACGGCAAGGCCTCCGAGTGGATGAACCTGGTGGTGTTCTACGCCGACGCCGACGGCGTCAACGACCCGCCGGTGCTGCACATGGACCGGGTGGTCTACCGTCTGCCGCCGGCCCTGTGGCGGGTCTGGGACCGGCTCCGCGACGAAGACGAGGGCGACCACGACCGCCGCTTCGGCCGCGTGCACTGGGACTGGGACCACTCCGGCGGGGAGGACGACGGCCGGAATCATTGGCGTGAAGCCCCCTCCCGGGCCCTCATCCACTGGTACGACCGCGATCCCGACAGCATGGCGGAGATCACCCTGCAGTACGACCGGGACCGCAACGGCACCGGACGCACGGTGATCGCCCGCGGCCTGGCCGAGGATCCGGACGGGCGCGAGGACTGGTACATCTGGGACCTCTCGGCTCTGGATGACGGCGTCTATTACCCGCACGGCGTCATTACCGACGGCAACACCCGCAAGACCGTCTACGCCCCCAACGCCGTGGTCATCGGGGACGGCGGCGGCCAGCCCCACATCCGCCTGCGCGCCCCGCGCGGCGAGCGGGAGAAGGAGCCCGGCGAGCGATTGGCCATCCGGTGGCGGGACCTGGACGCCGACAGCAACGCCCGCATCGAGCTCGCCTACCGGCCCATGGGCGGGGACGGCCCTGCGACCACCATCGCCAGCGGCCTCCCCGAGGATCCCGACCACCGCGGCGACTTCCACCTCTGGCGCATCCCCGACCTGGCGCCGGGCAAGTACCGCATCACCGCCACCATCTCCGACGGCACCTGGACCGTCACCGACGTCGCCCCGGGCTACGTGAAGGTGGAGGAGGAGGAAGAAGAGCCCGGATACGGCTGGCCCTGGGCGCGGGGATACCATGGCGACCAAGGTGACGAAGGCCGCGGAAACGAGGACGGAGAAGGCAAAAGCGGAGAAGGGAAACGTGGCCGCTGGGCCAGGTAGGGCGGGCCCGGCCCCGTGATCCCCTTCCTGCCGCCAAGCGCCCTGAAAAGGCTGGGGGGGAAGGATCGGCCCCGCTTAACCCGGCCCGCCCTCCTGCGCGGCCTCAAGACCATGGCCGCCGTGGCGGTGTTCTTGGGCCTGGTGGTGGGTTTATCCCTGGCCGTACTCAAGCTCTGAGGCGCGGACCGCCACCCCCTTCTCCGCACCGCTTCCTGAACGAAGAAACCATGCCCCGAAAAGCCTACGTCCAGCCCTGTCCCGCCTGCGGCCAGAAACGCCGCTGGAACCACTCCAGTCCCCCGTGGATGTGCCCGGGCTGCGGGCGGAAGCTTCCCGTGGCGGAGGGGCGAGGGGGGCTGACCGGACGGGTCGGGGCCACCTTGTTTCCGGAGGAATCCCCCGACGGCCTGGTGCTCGTCGGGCGGGGCCTGGTGCTGGTGGTGCTTGCCGTGTGGGGCATCCACTTCACCGCCATGGACCCGGCAACCTACGAGATCGGCCGGTCCTTCATGCACCATGTGAATCTGACCTTCCACGAGGCCGGGCACGTCCTGTTCCAGCCCTTCGGCCGCTTCCTCCACGTCCTCGGCGGCTCCCTGTTCCAGGTACTGGTGCCCCTGATCGTGGCCGGGGCCTTCCTGGTGCGGCTGCATCCGGTCGGAGTCGGGGTAGGGCTGTGGTGGGCCGGGCAGAGCCTCATGGACGTCGCAGTCTACATCTACGACGCCCGGCGCATGAACCTGCCGCTGCTCACGGGCGGCACCGGCCGGGACCATCCAGGCACCCACGACTGGAACAACCTGCTGTCCTGGACGGGCATGCTGGCTTGGGACCACGCCCTGGCCCGGTCGGCCCACTGGGCCGGGGCCGCCCTGATGCTGTTCGGGCTTGGGTGGGGGGCGGTCGCGCTGGTTCGGGGCTGGAAAGGGATGAAAACCAATGAACCGGTGTAATTTTGTTTGCTTTGTTCGGTCGGGCTTTCTGATCGTTTTCGGTGCTGGTCTGATCGCCTGCGGATCGGCTGGAGCCGGCCAGGCGCACCAGGAATCGGCCTCGAACGGTGGGGCCGGGACGTCCGCCACCCGGGAAAGGGGGTGTGATGAAGGGCCCCCGACCGATTCCTCCCCGCAGGAATTGCTTACCTTTGCCTCGGCTCCCGACGGCGCCAAGGGCAAGGTGCGTATCTTCGCCATAAGCAAGGCGCACGCGGAACGGCTTCCACAGTGGTCCCCCGGTCAGGGGGAGCCGCCCCTGGGCGTCAGTCGGGCCTACCGTAAGGCCTCCGAGGGCGCCCAGAAGGTCCTCGGCGGGGAATTGGGGAACTACCGTCTGCACCGCATCCAGTTCATTAACGATGGCGGCGGAGGAGGGGGGCGGGGAACCTGGTTCTACATATTCCGCTTCATGGAAATGACCGAGTCCATGCCGTCGGAACCGCGGCAGGTGATGGGCGAGATCCGACGGGTGGTGGTCCTGATGGACGGTTGCGTGCTGCCGGGCAGGGTGGTGAAGGAGGAGCGGATGGTCGAGATCATCCGGTCCGGGGGCAGTGGGGATTGCAAGGAGTAGAACGGGGGTAGGGAGTCTCCGCCACGGGCATTCCGGTGCGAGAACCCGTGGGCAAGGGCCGTCCACAGCTCACTCAGACGGCTCCGAAGAGAGCGGCCAAAAACAGGACCAGGACCCAGTCGTAGACCGCGCACAAACCGGGGTAGCCCGCCGGAACGACCCCGGCCGGGTGCTGGTGGTGGGGCAGGTCCCAGAGCCCGTGCAGGACGAGCCCCGCCACGATCCACCACCCGTCCAGCCACAGGCCCAGGACGGCCAGCAGGAAGAAACCGGCGGCTCCTGTGATCTGGATCACCAGAAAGCGTCGGCTGGCGCCGGCCATGGCCATGCCGACGTAGACGGCGGCGATCAGGGTCAGGAGATTGGCGGCCGCGGCCCGGGCCGCCACCGGGGGCAGCAGGGCCAGGGGAGCGGCCGTGGCCGCCGCCAGGACCGCGCCGAGGGCCGGGCCCCGCCAGGTACCGCCCGCCGAGAGGAGCCCTGCCGCCACACCCTTCACCTTGCCTCTCCGGACCGGATATCCGTCTCCAGCGCGAACACGCTCACCGGCTGCTCCCGCCCCTTCACCCGTGCCGAGCCCATGAACTCGGTGGGCCACTCCCCTTGCAGCCGGTCGCGGGTCACCTCGGTGATCAGGATGCGGCGGCCGTACTCCTTGGTCAGTCCCTCCAGGCGCGAGGCCACGTTGACGCTGTCGCCCAGGGCGGTGTAGTTGAGCCGCTTGGCGGAGCCCATGTTGCCCACCACCGCCTCGCCGGTGTGGATGCCGATGCCGATGTCCAGGGTGGGCTGGCCCTGCTCGCGCTGGTGGGCGTTGAAGGCTTGCAGGGCCTGCTCCATGCGCCGGGCGGCGCGGCAGGCGGCGTCGGCGTGGTCGGGCAGGGTGACCGGGGCGTTGAACAGGGCCATGACGGCATCGCCGATGTACTTGTCCACATAGCCGCCCTCGGCCTGGATGGCCTCGGTCACCGGGGTGAAGAAGCGGTTGAGCAGGGCCACCAGCTCGTCCGGGGCCAGGCTTTCGGAGAGGGCGGTGAAGCCGCGGATGTCGGAGAACAGCACGGTGAGCTCGCGGGTCTCGCCGCCCAGCTCCAGGCGCTCCGGGTGGTCGGCCAGCTCGCGCACCAGCGCCGGCGACAGGTAGGCGCCGAAGGCGTTGCGCACGAACCGGGCCCGGCGCTCGCGCTCCCGGAACAGCAGGCCCTCCGCCGTGCCGGCGCCGGCCGCCAGGCCCAGCAGGGGGAAGAACAGCGGCAGCCACCAGTCGCCCCAGCGGTAGGCCAGCAGGACCAGCAGGATGGCGGCGAGCGCGGCGGCGGCGTAGACCGCCAGCCGGCGGGACTGGCGCTCGGCCAGGAGATGGGTGGCGGCGGCGGGCAGCAGCGCCAGCACCAGGAGCAGGCCCCAGCCCCAGGCCGGCGCCGGGCGCAGGGTGGCCCCGCCCAGGACGTTGGCCAGGAAGGTGGCGTGCAGGACGGCGCCCGGCTGGGGGCCCATGGGGGTGGCGCGGATGTCGGACAGTCCGGCCTCGGTGATGCCCATCACCACCACCTTGCCGGCCAGGCTGGCCGGATCCACCGCGCCGCTGAGCAGGTCCACGAAGGAGACGGTGCGGATGGCGCCGTCGCCGTAGAAGTTCAGGGGCACCATGCCGTCGCCGTCGATGGCCACGCGGTGGCCTCCGATCCCGCCGTGAAGGCCGCCCTGCCGGCTCACCCGGAAGTCGCGCTCGAGCTGCAGGCGCAGGGCCTGCACCGACAGCGACGGGTAGACGCCGCCGTTGTAGACGAAGGCCACCGGGTAGCGGCGGTACAGGCCGTCGGCGTCGGCCGTGGTGGAGAAGGCGGCGTGCAGGGTGCAGGCATCCAGAAGGACGGGGGTGTTGACCTCCGCGAAGGGCAGCTCCGGGAAGGGCAGGGCGCCGTCCGGGAGCCGCTCCAGGGTGGAGCGGGCCAGCACCCGGCGCCGCGCGTCAGGGAGGGTGGCGGTGGCGTGGCGGCGCAGGAAGAAGCCGCACACGGTGGCGTCCAGGCCCTCCAGGGAGCGGGCCAGGTCGCGATCGGCGGACGGCCGGCTGGCCTCGGAGAACACCATGTCGAGGACCACGGTGCCGGCGGGGCGAAGGCGCTTGAGGCCCTCGGCCAGGATGGTGCGATCCCAGGGCCAGCGCCCCAGCTGGTTGACGCTGGCCTCGTCCACCGCCACGAACACCACGTCGTCGGGCGGGGTGTGGGCCTGGAAGGCGTACTTGAGGTCGTCGACCTTGAGCGAGAGGGCGTACAGCGGCGGCAGGCGCCAGTGCCAGGCGGCGGCGATCACGGCCGCCACCGCGGCCGCGGCGAGGTAGCGCAGGAGGGCGGGGCGGCGGGTCACAGCAGGTCACGCAGGCGCTGCATGTCGCCCTCCAGCTCCTGGCTGACGGCGCCGGTGGTGGCCTCGCCGTCGCCGAAGGTCGCCATGCGGCCGGCGCCCAGGGAGAAGGTGCGGGTGTACTCCACGAACTCCCGGCGCACCCGCCGCTTGTAGTCCTCGAACTCCCGGCGGTAGTCCTCGAGCCCCTGGCGCTGCCGCTCGCGGTAGGCGCCGAAGGCGTCCTCCTGCTTCTCGCGGTAGAGCTTGTAGCGGCCCTCGGGGGCGGTGACCGCCACCTCGCCCTCGGCCATGGCCACCGCCTGCGCCTCGGCGGTATCGCTGACCAGGAAGCCGGTGCCCTTGACCCCGATCACCGAGAAGGCGGTGCGCACCTGGCGGCCGCGGCGCTCGCCCTTGCGGATGCGGTAGAAGGCCTGGCCGCCCTCCTGGCGCAGCTCCCCGGGCTCCAGGACCTCCAGCTTGGTGCCGCCGTCGAGGGCCACCCGCGAGCCGTCGCGGAAGGCGAGCACCGCCGTGGCGGCGTCGCCGGTTAGCACCAGATCCCCCCGCTCCAGGGTGCGGCCGGCCTCCGCCGGCTCCTGGCGAAAGCCTTGCGCCGGAACCACGTGCACCGGGCCCTGGACCCGTACCACCCGGCCCAGGGCGCGGGCGTCGTCCTCCGGGGCCGACCCCGAGGCCCAGGCGCCCGCCGCCGCCAGCAGCAACAGCCCCGTCCACCAGCGCATACGCGTCCCCCGGAAGTTCCCGAACAAGCCGGCCCAGCCGGCAGGGTAGCAGAGCAGCTAGTCGCCGGCCTCCCGCCGCAGCCGGTAGAGCAGATCGAGCGCCTCGCGCGGACTGAGCTGGTCCGGGTCGAGGCCGCGCAGCTCCTCCACCACCGGGTGCGTCGCCGCCGCAAACAGGTCCAGCTGCGGCAGCGAATCCGGGTTGGCCGGCTCGTGGCTGGGCGTCACCGCCCCCGATTCCAGCTCGGTGAGCAGGGTGCGGGCGCGCTCCAGCACCGGTTCCGGGAGACCGGCCAGGGAGCCCACCTGGATGCCGTAGCTGCGGTCCGCGGCGCCCTCCCGCACCGTATGCAGGAACACCACGGAGTCGCCGTATTCGCGCGCCGCCACATGGACGTTGGCCACCGTCGGCAGGCGCTCGGCGAGGTCGGTGAGCTCGAAATAGTGGGTGGCGAACAGCGCCCAGGAGCGGTTGTGCTCGGCCAGGCGCTCGGCGCTGGCCCAGGCCAGGGCCAGGCCGTCGAAGGTGGAGGTGCCGCGTCCGATTTCGTCCATTAGCACCAGGGAGTCGGAGCCGGCGTTGTGCAGGATGTTGGCGGTCTCGGTCATCTCCACCATGAAGGTGGAGCGCCCGGAGGCCAGGTCGTCCCGCGCCCCGATGCGGGTGAAGATGCGGTCCACGGGGCGCAGTTTGGCCTCTGCCGCCGGGACGTAGCTCCCCGCGTGGGCCAGCAGGGTGATCAGGGCCACCTGGCGCATGTAGGTGGACTTGCCGCCCATGTTGGGGCCGGTGACGAGCAGCATGCGCCTTCGGGGGTCCAGGGACAGGTCGTTGGGGACGAAGGGTTCGCTGCCGGCGGTCTCCACCACGGGATGGCGTCCCTCGCGGATCAGCAGGTTCCGGTCCTCCGTCCATTCCGGCTGCACGTAGTCCAGCGTCTCCGCCCGCTCGGCGAAGCAGGCCAGGACGTCGGCCTCTGCAATGGCCTGGGCCAGCGGCTGCAGGGCGGCTAGGTCTTCCCGCAGGGCCCCCACCAGCTCCTCGAACAGGACCTTCTCCCGGGCCAGGGCGCGCTCCGCGGCGGACAGGGCCTGCTCCTCGAAGCGCTTCAGCTCGGGGGTGACGAAGCGCTCGGCGTTCTTCAGGGTCTGCTTGCGGATGAAACGCTCGGGGACCCGATCCAGGCGTGATTTGGAAACCTCGATGTAGTAGCCGTGCACCTTGTTGTAGGCCACCTTGAGGG
>DATFLO010000111.1:0-19542 GCA_035267605.1 Gammaproteobacteria bacterium | reverse complement strand
CCCTCGGCCAGACGCGCCGTGCGCTGCCCGAGCTCGGTGTGGAAGTGGGCGTCGTTCAGCGCCTTAAGGGTGGTAACCCCCGCCACCATGGCCACGGGGTTCCCCGAGAGGGTGCCGGCCTGGTAGACGGGCCCGTCCGGGGAGAGGTGGGCCATGATCTCCTTCTTGCCGCCGAAGGCCCCCACCGGCATGCCGCCGCCGATGACCTTGCCCAGGCAGGTGAGGTCGGGGGTGACGTGGTAATACTCCTGCGCACCGCCCGCGGCCACCCGGAAGCCGGTCATCACCTCGTCGAAGATCAGCACCGCCCCGTAGCTGTCGCACAGGTCGCGCAGCCCCTGCAGGAAGCCCGGCTCCGGCGGCACGCAGCCCATGTTGCCCGCCACCGGCTCCACGATCACCGCCGCCACCTCGCGGCCGATGTCCTCGAACAGCGCGGTGGCGGCGTCGATGTCGTTGTAGGGCAGGGTGTGGGTGTGCTGGACGAGATCCTTGGGCACCCCGGGGCTGCTGGGCACGCCCAGGGACAGGGCCCCGGAGCCGGCCTTCACCAGCAGACTGTCCACGTGGCCGTGGTAGTTGCCCTCGAACTTCACCACCTTGTCGCGGTTGGTGTAGCCCCGGGCCAGGCGCAGGGCGCTCATGGTGGCCTCGGTGCCGGAGTTGCACATGCGCACCTTGTCCACCGACGGCACCATCTCGGTGATCAGCCGCGCCATGTCGGTCTCCAGCGCGGTGGGGGTGCCGAAGCTGGTGCCCTTGGCCACCGTCTCCTGGATGGCGGAGACCACCTCGGGGGCGGCATGGCCGAGGATCAGCGGGCCCCAGGAGCCGACGTAGTCGATGTATTCCTTGCCGTCGGCGTCCCACATGCGCGAGCCCTCGCCGCGCTCCATGAACAGCGGCGTGCCGCCCACCGGCTTGAACGCCCGCACCGAGGAATTGACCCCGCCGGGGATGACCTTCTGCGCCTCCGCGAACAGCTCTTCCGAGCGCTTGCCCATGGCCGTCTGCCTCACCTGTGGAAATCCGGAAAGCGGATCAAGCTAAAAGGGGGCCCGGGAGCTGTCAAACCTTCGTTCCGGCGGCGGAGCCTGGATCCCGGCCCGGGCGTTGGACGCAAGTGTTCAGTTAGAAGTGTTCAGTGTTCAGTAACGGCCCAACGGCCGCTTGGCCGGGGCTGCTTCCAACGGGTGGAAAAGGCCCTACCGGAACGGAACCCGGGGAGGCTGGCCCCGCCCAAACCTCACTGAACACTGAACACTGAACACTGAACACTGAACACTGAACACTGAACACTGCCGTCACCACCGCAGCCGCATCAGGTTGTTCAGCCGCCGCGCCGCCTCGGTGATGTCGTCGGCGTCGAGGATGCCGCTGACCACGGCGGCGGCGTCGGCCCCGGCCAGGGCCAGGGGGCCGGCGTTGTCCGGGGTGATGCCGCCGATCACCACGATGGGCAGGCCGATGCGGGAGCGCGCACGCTTGAGCAGGGACAGCGGCGCGCGCACCGCCTCCGGCTTGGTGGACGACGGGTGGAAGCTGCCGAAGGCGACGTAGTCGGCGCCGGCACGCTCCGCGGCCAGGGCGCGCTCGATCTCGTTGTAGCAGGAGACGCCGATGATGGTGTCGGTGCCGACCACCGCCCGGGCCTCGGCCACACCCACGTCGTCGCGGCCGAGGTGGACGCCGTCGGCGCCGGCGTCGCGGGCGAGCCGCGGGTCGTCGTTGACGATCAGCAGGGCGCCGTGCTCGTGGCACAGCGCCGCCAGCAGGCGCGCCTCGCCCAGGCGGCGCTCGCCGTCGTCGGACTTGTCGCGGTACTGCACCAGGCGCACGCCGCCGGCCAGGGCGGCGCGCACCGCCGGCTCCAGCGCCTCGGCGGAGAGGTGGGTGCGGTCGGCAATCAGATAGGCGCCGCGGACCGGCGCCAGGCGGTGGTCGATGGCCGCGCTCATGGCAGCTTCCTCGTGGTGGGTGCTACTTGCGGACCCGGATGCGCCAGAAGCCTTCGTCCTCGGTGAAGCCCAGGAAGGCGTGGCCCTTCTCGTCCGCCCAGGCCTTCACGTCATCGCCGCAGGGCGGATAGTCCACCAGCAGGTGGGCCTCGGTGCCCGTCTGCAAGAGCCCCATGGCCTTGTTGATGGCCAGCAGGTAGCCCGGGCAGGTCTGGCCCCGGACGTCGATGGCGGTCTCGCCGCCGGGCAGCCGGCGGATCTCCGAATGAATGGTGGATTCGCGGCGACTCTTGCGGCTACGGAACCATCCCATGATGCCCCCCTTTGCCTGGATTGACCGCGCGCCGGGCGGGTTTACTCCCCGTTCTCCCAGCTGCGCCAGTGGAACAGCCGGTTGGGAACGGCCTGGCCCCGGCCCGGCGTGTAGGCGGCGCGCAGGGCGCGGAAGGTGAAATCGATGCCGGTGCGCACCGCCTCCACCACCTCGCGGCCGTCGGCCAGGGCGCAGGCGATGGCGGAGGACAGGGTGCAGCCGGAGCCGTGGTAGCCGCGGTCCGGCAGGCGCGGGTGGGAGAAGCTGGCCTCCTCCTGGCCGAAGGAGAACAGCCGGTCGCTGACGACCTCCTCCTCGGTATCGCGGTGGCCGCCCTTGAGCAGGACGTAGTGGGCACCCTCGCGCAGCAGCTCGTCGGCGATGGCCTCGGGGACGGTCTCGCCGCCGGCCAGCTCGCGGGCCTCGTCGCTGTTGGGGGTGAGCACCGTGGCGCGCGGGAACAGGGTGCCGTGCAGGGCGCGCTGGAGGTCGTCCTGGGCCAGGCGGCCGCCGCCCTCGGCCGCCAGCACCGGGTCCACCACCGCCGGCACGTCCGGATGGTCGGCCAGCACGTCGGCCACCGCGCGGGCGTTGTCGGCGCTGCCCAGCATGCCCACCTTGATGGCCGCCACCGGGATGTCGGCGAGCACGGCGCGCGCCTGCTCGGCGACCTCCGCCGGCTCGGCCAGGCGGAAGCTGCGGACATTGCTCGTGTCCTGCACGGTCAGGGCGGTGATCGCGGCGGCGCCGTGGCAGCCGAAGGCAGCGATGGTGGCCAGATCCGCCTGGATGCCGGCGCCGCCGCTGGGATCGGAGCCGGCAATGGTCAGTACCGTGGGCGGCGCCACCTCGTGCAGCACGTCGGCGGCCTGGGTGGCGGGGTAGACGAGCGGCTTGCCTTCCTCGGCCATGGCGGTCCCTATGCAGTGGTGCGTTCGTTAAAGGGAGTTTGGCCCACGGAGATCACGGAGGAAGACAAGGCCAAATCCGAGCCCTGCCCGATGGCTGGGCAGGCACCCCGGCGGCAGTGCCCGAATCCAGCATTCCCCGCGCCGTTCTCCGTGACCTCCGTGGTTGGAGCTGCTGTTTCAACCCCCGCGTCCAATGGGACACAGGAGACCGGCTGAGGTTTAGCCCCCCGGCTTGAGCTCCACCAGCAGGATGATGGCCACCAGCAGCAGCGTGGGGAATTCGTTGAGGGCGCGATAGAAGCGCTCGCCGCGGGTGTTGGCGCCGGCGAGGAAGACCTTGCGCAGGTGGCCCAGGTAGAAGTGGTAGGCGACCAGCACCGCCGCCAGCGCCACCTTGGCGTGCAGCCACCAGCCGGCGCCGCGCCAGTAGCCGAGCCACAGCCACAGGCCCAGGGCCACGGCCACCACCATGGCCGGGGTCATGATGCCGCGGTAGAGCCGGCGCTCCATGTTGGTGAAATAGTCCACCGTCTCCGCCCCGGGGTTCTGGGCGTGGTAGACGTACAGCCGCGGCAGGTAGAACAGCCCGGCGAACCAGGCGATCACCGCCATGATGTGGAAGGCCTTGATCCAGAGCATGGGGCCGTTTGCCTCCGGGGGTGGCGGCTTTCCAAGGGTCGACGGGGACGATAGCATACCGCCAAGGCCCAGCCGCCACCGCAGGAGGCCCGCCATGCCCGGTCCCGAGAGCCGCCGCCGCACCCTGCTGACCCAGGAGGCCGCGCGCCTCATGGTGGAGGAGGGCATCAAGGACTTCGCCGCGGCCAAGCGCAAGGCCGCCCGCCACCTCGGCGGCAGCCCCAACACCGCCAAGGACCTGCCCACCAACCGGGAGGTGCAGGACGAGGTGGAGCTGCGCCTGCGCATGTACCGGGACACCCCGGACGCGCGCGCGCTGCTGCGCCGGCTGCGGGAGGCGGCCCTGGCCGCCATGCATTTCTTCGCCGACTATCGCCCGCGCCTGGTGGGCTCGGTGCTGTCCGGGGCGGTCACCGAGCACTCCGACGTCAACCTCCACCTGTTCGCCGAGACCCCCGAGGAGGTGGAGATCCTGCTGCACGACTCGGGCATCCCCTTCGAGCGCACCGAGCGCCGCCACACCGTGGCCGGCAAGGGCGAGGCGTTCCCGGCCATCACCCTGATGGTGGACGGCGTGCGCGTCGCCGCCACCGTCTTCCCCGAGGAGGGGATCCGGCAGGCGCCGCGCTCCACCGTCACCGGCAAGCCCGAGGAGCGGGCCAAGATCAACCAGGTGGAAGCCCTGCTCGCCGCTGACGAGGGCGAGCCGCTGGTGCCGGGCACCGGCACCGGCGCCTGATCCCGGCCAACCCAACGACCGAGCCGCCATGACCGCCGCCGACCCGGAAGCGCCGGGACAGCCCTGGCCCGAGCGCAGCCGCGACCACGTCTGGTACCCCTACGCCCAGATGGCCCACTACCCGCCGCCGGTGCCGGTGGCCCGGGCCGAGGGCTGCCGCCTGACCCTGGCCGACGGCCGCGAGCTGGTGGACGGCACCGCCTCGTGGTGGTCGGCCTGTCACGGCTACCGCCACCCGCACATCATGGCCGCCGTCCACGAGCAGCTGGACACCCTGCCCCACGTCATGCTCGGCGGCATGACCCACGAACCGGTGGTGCGCCTGGCCGAGCGCCTGGCCGCGAACACCCCGGGCGACCTCGGCCACACCATGTTCACCGACTCCGGCTCGGTGGCGGTGGAGGTGGCGCTCAAGATGGCCCGGCAGTTCTGGGACAACCGCGGCGAGCGCCGTGATCTGTTCGTGGCCTTCGACAACGGCTACCACGGCGACACCGCCGGCTGCATGGGGGTCTCGGATACCTACCGCGACCTGCGGCCGCGCTTCTCCGGCCTGGCCCAGCAGGGGCACCTGAGCGTGCCCCTGCCCGGGCCCGACGGCCCCTCGGAGCTGGAGCGGGCGCTCGACGAGCACCGCGACCGCATCGCCGGCGTGGTCATCGAGCCCCTGATCCAGGGCGCGGGCGGCATGCTGGTGCATTCCCCCGAGGTCCTGGCCCGGGTGGGCGAGCTCACCGGACAAGCGGGGACGCTGCTCATCGCCGACGAGGTGGCCACCGGCTTCGGCCGCACCGGGACGCTGTTCGCCTGCGAGCAGGCCGGCCTGACCCCCGACATCCTGTGCCTGTCCAAGGCGCTCACCGCGGGCACCATGGCCATGGCCGCCACCGTCGCCACCGAGGCAGTCTTCGCCGGATTCGCCGGCGACGACGAGGAGACGGCCCTGATGCACGGGCCCACCTTCACCGGCAACCCGCTCGCCGCGGCCGCCGCCAATGCCTCCCTCGACCTGTTCGAGGCCGAGCCGCGCATGGAGCAGGTGGCGGCCATCGAGCGCCAGCTCACCGAGCAGCTGGGACCGCTGGCTGAACTCCCGGGCGTGGCCGATGTCCGCATCAAGGGGGCCATGGGCGCGCTGGAGCTGGCGCCGGGATGGTCCCGCGACCGCATGCGGCAGCGCTTCGTGGAGCAGGGGGTGTGGATCCGGCCGTTGGGCAACGTGGCCTACGTCACCCCGCCGCTGGTGATCTCCGGCGGCGAGCTGGAGCGCCTGACCGATGCCCTGGGCCGGGTGGTGCGCGAGACCTTCGCGTAAGTTCCGGCGTGGCGGGCCCTTGGCGGGTTTCGCTTGAAATGCCCCGGGCGGTTGAGCGATCTTGAGAGAAAGGCGGGAGGCGGTTCCCCAGCGAGCCAGGAGGCGAGACCAGCCATGGCGATGGCGCAGCCCCAGCAATCACCGAAAATCATGAGCATGGCCATCCGGGATCCCCATCGTGGCCTGTACCAGGTGGCGTTCAATGACGGCGTCTCCGGGGTGCGGGTGGAGGTTCCGTTCGAGGAGGCCTCCAGCGTGCGCGAGGCGCGCATCAAGGCCGAGCACACCCTGCAGTACCAGGAATGGCTGCGCCACAAGCGCCTGCGGGAGCACCGCATCCGCCAGCTGATGGGCGACTACAACGGCCTGTCCTACGAGCGCCCCACCCCCGGCCGTGACGATCTCGCCGGGGTGGATCCCGACGGCCTGGCCGACCAGCTGATCGCGGCCTACGCCGAGGGCGAGCGGCGCAGCGTCGCCTACGGCGTGGGCGCCATGCTGCGCCACGCCCTGGTGCTGCTGGAGGCGGCCCACCGCCTGCGCGGCGAGGGCGAATGGAGCCTTTCCTACGCCTACCGCATGCTCGAGGATCTGCGGCTGGTGCGGCGCCTGGGCGAGGCCCTGAGCATGCGCGAGGTGGAGGAGGAGGCGCGGCTGGAGGACGCCGTGCGCTACTGGAACGCCATCAAGGACGGCCAGCTGTCCCCGGGCATCCGCGACCAGCTGCGCCGTCGCGCCAAGGCCTGGCTGCGGCGCTACCTCAGCCAGCCGGATTCGGCTTAGCGGCAGTGTTCAGTTTTAAGTTTGCAGTTTTCAGTGACGGCAAAGGCCGGGAACCCTGGGTTCCCGGCCTTTTTGCGCATTGGGCTGGATGGGTACGGGCGCCGGATAGGGGGATTGGACCACGGAGGTCACGGAGAACGGCGGATGGGAGGCCGTCATTGCGAGTCCGACAGGACGAAGCAATCTCACTAACGAAGCCTGCGTTCCGGGAGATCGCCACGGGCCCTGCGGGCCCTCGCGATGACCGTTTTTCTCCGTGTCCTCCGTGGTTAGCCCGCCGTCGCCGTACTCCGCGCCCTCGGCGTCTCCGCGGTAAGCCCCCTGCCGGAATCGGCCCGGGACTAGCCGTCGGCATCCAGGCCGAAAGCGGTCAACAGGTCGGGCATTTCGCCGTCGCGGGGCACGATGGCCATGGGTACGTCCGGCTCGAAGAACTCGAGGGTTCGGCGCAGCTCCTCCGCCGGCACCGGCTCCTCGCGACTGCGGTCCAGGGCCAGGCCGGCCAGCGGCACGCCCGTCGCGCGCAGGCAGCGCAGGGCGGTGAGGGTGTGGCTGATGGTGCCGAGGTAGGTGCCGGCCACCAGCAGCACCGGCCACCCCAGGTCGGCCGCCCAGTCCAGGAAGGTGGCGCTGTCGGTGAGCGGGGTCATGACGCCGCCCACCCCCTCGGTCAGCAGGGCATCCGCCGCCTCCCCCTCCAGGCTCTGGCAATAGCCGGTGAGCATGGGCAGGGACAGGATGCGCCCGGCCCGGGCCGCGGCCATGTGCGGCGAGATGGGCTCTGCGAAGCGTTCCAGGCACAGGCGCTGGTGGGTCTCCCAGTCGGCCGGGTTGAAACCGCAGGCCTCCGTCAGCACCAGCCCGTCCGGGCTCCACAGCCGGCCCTGGGCGTCTTGCTCGCAGCCGCTGGACACCGGCTTGGTGGCCAGCACGCCGCGCCCCCGGGCGCGCAGCTGGCGGGCCAGCTCGGCGGTGACGAAGGTCTTGCCGATATCGGTTCCGGTGCCGGTGATCAGCAGGTTCGGGCTCATGTCGGCTCCCCCTCGTGGGCTCCCTGGTTGGCGCGCCGGGCGAGCTCAGCCGCCTCCGCCGGCGACAGATGGCGGCCGGGCAGCGGCAGCAGGCCCGGCACCCGGCCGCGGTAGGCGGCGTAGGCCGCGCCGTAGGTATCGATCAGCTTGCGTTCTTCCAGGCGCGAGCCCACCACCAGGTAGGCGGTGACGGCCGCGGCACTGACCAGGCCGGCGGCGTTCAGATCCCGGGTCCACAGGATCACCAGCCCGAAGAAGTACCACGGGTGGCGAACGAAGCGGTGGAAGCCGGAGATGCGCAAGGGCTCCCACGGTTCCTCGCCGCCGTCGGTGACCGCGGGCCCGCGCAGCTGGCGCAGGCCCAGGAAGTGATCCATGTCGTAGGCGTGCAGGCTGACCGCGAACCCGGTCACGGCCGCCAGCGCCGCCGCCTGGGCCAGCCACCAGGCGGGTCCGGTCCAGGTCACCAGCATGGGGCCGTCGGCGGCCAGGCTCAGCACCAGTACCGGGACCAGCAGGGCCAGGGCGAGCAGGTTGTAGGCCAGGCGGTAGGCCCCGGCGCGGTGGGGCCAGCGCCGGCTGACGGCGGCCTTGGCGCGGCGGCTGGCCAGCAGCGAGTGGGCGGCGAAGAAGACCGCCCAGGCCAGGGCCAGGCCGATGTAGGGACCTATCGCCATGCCACCAGGTAGGCCACCCGCCAGGTCACCGGCACGGGCCCGTGGTGCGCCCCGCAGGTGCGGCGGTAGGCGGCCTCCAGCCGGGCCAGGCGGTCCCGGCCGCGCAGACCCCGGGCGCGTCCGGGGGCCTTGTCCACCGCGCCCAGCCCCTTGAGGTCCCGCAGCACCGCGCGCGGGGCGTCCGCCTCCAGAACCTCCTCCTCCACCCAGCAGGCCCTTTGGCGCAGGCCCGCGGCGGCCAGGGCGGCGGTCATGGCCGCGCGCGGCAGGAAGGGGCCCGCCCCGCCGCGGCCGTCCACGGCCCGCAGGGCGGCATCCAGCTCGGCCAGGGTGCCCTCGGCCAGGGTGCTGGCCACCAGCAGGCCGCCGGGGCGCAGGCAGCGGGCGGCCTCGCCCAGCGCCGCCGGCAGCCGGTTCGCCCATTGCAGGGTGAGCGAAGACACCACCGCGTCCTGGCTGCCGGCCGCCAGCGGCAGGGCCTCGGCGTCGGCGGTGCAGGCGGGGTGCCCGGGCAGGCGCCCGGCACGGGTCATGGGGTGGGCCAGGTCCAGGGCCAGCAGCCGGGAGGGCAGGGCGCCCCGGGTCCGCAGGGCGCGGCCCACCAGGCCCGTGCCGCTGCCCAGGTCCAGGACCTCGGACGGGGCGCCGGCGCGCTCGGCGAACAGCTCCGCCACGCGCGCGGCCACCCGCCGCTGCAGGGCGGCGTGGTGCTCGTAGCGGTCGGCGGCGCGGCCGAAGTCGCGGCGCACCGCGGCCTTGTCGAAGGCGGCGGCGCGGCCGTCAGCGCAGGGCTCGGACAAATTCCCCAATGCGTCTCCCCGTCTCCTCGGCATGGGTGATGTGGGGGGCGTGGCCGGCGCCCGCCACGCGGTGAACGCTTGCCCCGGGCCCCATGGCGGCGAAGAAGTCCAGTGCGGCCGGGTCGACCACCGCATCGGCGTCGCCGTGGATCGCCAGCACCGGCAGCTCCAGCGCCGGTGGCGCGGCGCTGAGGTCGGCCGCCGCGAGCACGTCCAGCCAGGCCGCCAGCCCCTCCGGATCGGCCGCGGTGGCCAGGTAGCGGTCGCGGGCCCGGGCCGGCGACCACAGGCTGCGCGGCGCCCGGTCGCCGCGGAACTGCAGGGTGTAGAAGCGGCGCAGGGTGGCCAGCGGCTCGCGCGCCAGCCCGGCGCGGAATTCCGCCAGCACCTGCGGGGCCTGCCCCGCCGGGTAACCCGGCCGGGCCAGGAAGCTCGGCGGCGTCGCCACCAGCACCAGCCCGCGCGGGCGGACCAGGCCGCGGCGGACCGCCTCGACCGCGGCCAGGCCGCCCAGGGACCAGCCCATGACCACGTCCCAGTCGCCGGCCAGGGTGCCGGCGGCCGCGGCCAGCGAGCAGTCCGGGGCGGGGGCGCCGGGCCCCGGCTCGTGGCCCGGCAGGCACACCGGGGCCAGCTCGGCGCCGGCCACCGCCAGGCGGTCCCAGCAGGCCGCCCGATGCCCCCAGCCGGCCAGGGCCGCCAGGCGCAGCGGCGCGCTCACCGGGCCGCGCTTCCGGCCGCGGCGGCTGCGGGGAGCAGGGGCGCCAGGGCATCCGCCAGGCCGTCCACATCCGACTCGGCATGCGGCGCGCGCAGGGTGATCCGCAGTCGCGCCGTGCCCTCGGGGACGGTGGGCGGACGGATGGCCTGCACCAGGTAGCCGGTCTCCTCCAGCGTGCGCTGGGCCGCCACCGCCGTGCGGTCCTCGCCCAGGACCACCGGGACGATGGGACTGACCGGATCCGGCAGGCCCAGGCGTCCGGCCAGGCGCCGCGCCAGGGCCAGCGGCCTCCGGCACAGGTCCCGGTCGCGGCGGATGCGGGCCACCGCAGCGCGGTCGCCGGCCACGGTGGCCGGCGGCAGGGCGGTGGTGTAGACGAAGCTGCGGGCGCGGTTGCGCACCAGCTCCGCCACCGGCCGGCTGGCGCACAGGTAGCCGCCGTAGCCGCCCGCCGCCTTGGACAGGGTGCCCATCTGCAGCGGCACTTCGTCGGCGCCCAGGCCGGCGGCGCGGGTGCTGCCGGCGCCGTCGCCCACCACGCCCACGCCGTGGGCATCGTCGGTCATCAGCCAGCAGTCGTACTCCCTGGCCAGCGCCGCCAGCTCGGCCAGCGGCGCCAGGTCGCCGTCCATGGAGAACACGCCGTCGGTGACGATCAGGCAGTGGCGGTGGTCGGCGCGGTAGCGTTGCAGGCGCTCACGCACGGCCGCGGGGTCGGCGTGGGGGTAGCGCAGCACGCGCGCCCCGGACAGGCGGGCGCCGTCCACCAGGCAGGCGTGGTTGAGCCGGTCCGCCAGGATCAGGTCGTGGCGGCCGGCGAGGGCGGTGAGGATGCCCAGATTGGCCAGGAAGCCGCTGCCGAACACCACCGCGTCCTCACTGCCCTTCAGAGCGGCCAGCTCGGCCTCCAGGGCGGCGTGCTCGGGGTGGTCGCCGGTGATCAGGCGGCTGGCCGCGGCCCCCGCGCCGTGGGTTTCCAGTGCGGCGTGGGCGGCTTCCATCACCTCGGGGTCGCGGGCCAGCCCCAGGTAGTCGTTGCTCGAGAAGTCCACCAGCACCCCGCCGTCGCGCTCCACCCGGCGGCCGTCCAGGGCGCGGGTTGGGCGCAGCTCCCGGCGCCGGCCGGCGTCCGCCAGGGTGGCCAGCTGGGTGCGGGCGAAGCCGTCCAGGTCGGCGGTCATCGGCTCCTCAGGGGCTTGCCCTTGTCCAGGCGCTTGCGGAGCACCTCCATCTCCTTGGCGGCCTGGCGGTCGCCCTTGTCGCCGGCGCGGGCGACGCCCTTCTCCAGGGTTGCGCGACAGGCCTCGTGCTCGCCGAGCTCGTCCTCCGCCTGGGCCAGCGCCTTGTAGGCGGCCGAATAGTCCGGATCCTGGTCCAGGCACCGGCGCAGGTGCTCGGCGGCCTCCCCCGGGCGGTCGGCGTGCAGGTATTCCAGGCCGAGGGAGTAGCGCAGCAGCGGGCCGTCCTGGCCCGCGTCCAGCATCTGCCGGAAGGCATCCAGCTTGTCGGGTGGTGGCAAGGCGGCCTCCCCTGCGGTTGGTCCCGCCGCAAGTGTCCCGCCGAGGGATTGGGGCAATCCCGGCGTCAGGACGCTACCCGTCCCTATTCTGCCCGACGCCGCGCCGCCGGGCCATGGCAGCCCCCATGGCGGCGCGATCGGCCGCGGTGAGGTGGGCCTCGGCCGCGGGCAGGATGCGGGCGTTCTCGCGGCCCAGGTGGTCGGCCTGGGCGGCCTGGAAGGCCGCGGCCGCCTCGCGGTAGGCATCGGGGGACACCGGCCGGCCGTCCCGGAGCGCCTCCAGGAAAGGACGCAGCTCGGCCCAGCGGGCGTCCAGCGCGGCGTGCTCCGCGGCCAGGCCCGCCAGCAGCGCCTCCAGCTCGGCCGCGGGCGGCCCGGGCAGGCGTGCCCGCAGGCGCGGCAGCAGGTCCTGCTCCTCGTCGGCGTGGTGCAGCGGCGCCGCCTGTTCGAAATAGCGCAGCACCTGGCCCGCCGCCTGCTGGACCGGCTCGGCCGGAACGGGTTCCAGCGGGTGGTCGGCCAGGCGCAGGGCGAGACCGGCGAAGTGCTCCACCCGGCCGTGGCAGGCGCGCAGGAGGCCGATGGGGTCGGTGAAGTCGGGGGCGTGGGCGCCCTGCTGGAGCATGGGAGCCTCCTCGGGCGGAAAGAAATCATTTGGACCCGGCGCGTGCCTGTCCGGTTCCGCCGGAGCCCGGCTGGCCGCGCAAAGAATAGAATCGCTATTTAATTATTTTCTAAAAACATAATAAAACAAATTTGTAATTATCTTTATAGCTAACACGGTTATTTTGTTGAACTTTGTAGTTTACGAGCGACAGGGATTCCGGGTAGTTTATAGGCCGAAAAGTTTTAACCCGAAATAAAGCCGCAGGGGTGCCGCCGGCCTGGCCGGATCGAGCGCCCACGGGATCCCCGCCCGACTCGGCGGGATCGCAACGAACGGATAGGAGGGGAAATGAGGATTGCAACCCTGATTGCCGGGGGCCTGCTCGCGGCCGCGCTGGTTGCCGCCCCGGCCCAGGCCCAGCCCGAAGGCGATCCCCAGGCCGGCAAGGAAAAGGCCTTCCAGTGCCTGGGCTGCCACGCCGACGAGACCTACGGCAACGTCTACCCCAGTTACCACGTGCCCAGGGTGGGCGGCCAGCAGGCCCAGTACATCGTCTCCGCCCTCAAGGAGTACAAGGCCGGGAAGCGGAACCATCCCACCATGAAGGCCCAGGCCTCGTCCCTGAGCGACCAGGACATCCGGGACATCGCCGCCTTCTTCTCGCAGCAGTCGCCGTAACCGGCCCGACCACCCCAAGCTCGCGTGGAGACGACCATGAAGCGTATCTGGATCGCGCTGTTGTGCATGCTGGCTGCCGGCTGGGCCGGTGCCGCCCAGGCCCAGGAGGGCCATTCCGGCGAAGGCCATTCCTCCGGCGGTTCGGCCGCGGTCATGGACCCGGCCAAGATCGTCAACCAGGGCCTGCCCGACAAGGGCGTGGCGCCCTGCAAGTCCTGCCACGGGGAGAACGGCAAGAGCCCCATCCCCATGTACCCGCACCTGGGGGGGCAGTACCAGGACTATCTGATGCAGGCCCTCAAGGACTACCGCTCCGGGGCCCGCAAGAATCCCACCATGAACCAGCAGGCCGGTTCCCTGACCGACGGGCAGATCGAGGTCCTGGCGGGGTATTTCGCCAACCAGAAGACCATCCTCAACACCCTGCCCAGGTAGCCGTCCGGCGGCTGCCCGGTGCCCCCCGCCATCCGGCGGGGGGCACCTTTTATTCCGGGACCGCCCGGTCCGGCGCCATGCCGGCCCGCCGCAGGAAATCCACCGTCTGCCCGCTGCGGAAATCGGGCTCCAGCAGGACCTCCGGGGTGACATTCAGGAACAGCCGGCCGGGGAGCTGAAGCCGTCCGAACTGGCGGATGGCCAGATCGCGGCAGAGCAGCTCGAGCTCGGTCAGGCGGTGATAGCGTGACGCCAGCTCGAACAAGGGCACCGGGGCGTGTACGGGACCCTCATCGGGCCCTCGCACCAGGGCCTCGTAGCCGTAGACGTCCCGCCCGCATAGGGTCAGGATGGGCTGGAACAGGACACTCAGACGGCGCTTGTCGAGGATGTCCGCAAGGAGACGGGCGCTGGCGTCCGGGGGGTCCGCTGGCTCGAGGGGCGGCATGGCTTGGATTCTCCGAGGGGCTCGGGGGGAAGGACCCTACGCCGGCTGTCTTTCAATTCCGTTATCCCCGGCGGCGAGGGCCGGGCAGCGAGCGAGGCAGGCGCGATGACGCCATCTTCCCAGTGGGGCCAGGCCGCCATGGCGACTCTCGCCCGGTGGGGGGATGCGGTTGTGGCCTCCCTGCCCGGCCTGGCCGCCACCGCCGGCCTGCTGGTGGGCGGCTGGCTCCTGGCCCGGTTGCTGCGCGCCGGGACCGTGCGCCTGGCGCGGACGGTGAACCGCGGGCTGGCCGGCCTGGGCCACCGGCGGCCCCTGGCGGCCGGCGCCGGGCCCGAGATCCTGGGCGCGGCGGTGTTCTGGCTGACCGTTTTGGCCGTCATCACCGCCGCCGCCCAGGTGCTCGCGCTGGATTCCTTCGGGGTCTGGCTCGGGCGCCTGGCCGCGCAGCTCCCCAACCTCCTCACCGGCGGCCTGATCCTGGCCGTCGGCTTCTTCCTGTCGGTGGTGGCGCGCAATCTGGCGTCGGCGGCGGTACCCGCCGGCCTGCCGCAGCGGGCCCTGGTCGGGCGCGTGCTGCAGGGGGCCATCCTGGTCACCGCCCTGGTCCTGGGCGCCGACCAGATGGGCCTGGACGTCACCTTCCTGGTGACCCTGGGCACCGTGGTTGCGGGGGCCCTGGCCGGCGGCCTGGCGCTGGCGGTGAGCCTGGGGGCCGGTCCCTTCGTCCGCAACCTGCTGGGCACCCAGCAGCTGCGCCAGCACTTCCGGGAGGGCCAGCGGGTCCGGATGGGAGGCTACGAGGGGCGCATCGTCGCCTTCACCAGCGTCGCCCTGGTCCTGGACTGCCCCCAGGGGCGGGTCTATCTGCCGGGGGCGACCTTCCTGGAGGCCGCGGTGGAGCTGGCCGGGGAGCACGAGGATGGCTGACGGCGCGGCCCTGGGCAGGGCCTTCGCGGCCGCCCACCCGGAGGACGCGGCGCGGGTGCTGGAAGGGCTGCCGCCGGCGGAGGTGGCCCAGTACCTGGGCGGCCTGCCGCGGGACGAGGCCGCCCGGCTGTTGGCTGCGATGCTCCCGCTACCGGCGGCGGATGTGCTCGCCCGCGAGGAGCCGGGGCGGGCCGTGGAGGCGGTGCGGGGGCTGCCCCCCGACCGCGCCGCCGCCGTCCTCCGCTGCCTGCCGGCGGAGCGGCGCGAGGCGCTCCTGAGCGCGCTGCGTCCGGGCCGGCGGGCGGCGGTGGGCCTGCTGATGGCCTATCCGGACGATACCGTGGGCGCCTGGGCGGATCCCCGGGTGCTGGCGGTCCGGCGGGATGCCGCGGCGGGCTGGGCGCGGCGGGCGGTGGCCCGCGCCGGGGCCCCGGCCGCCTGCGAGCTTTATGTGGTGGAGGGCGATCGGCGCCTGGCCGGTCTGGTCCCGGTGGGGCGCCTGCTGCGAAGCGCGCCCGGCATTCCCCTGGAGCGGCTCATGGAGCGGGACGCCCCCGCTCTGTCCGCCCGCGCCGGCCTGGGCGAGGCGCGCGCCGACAGCGGCTGGGTGGGCCACGCCGCGCTGCCGGTGGTGGACGGCCACGGGCGCCTGGTCGGGGCCCTGTCGGCCGCGGCCCTGGAGCGGGCACTGGGGGCCCCCGAGCGCGGGGACGGCCCGGCCGGGGAAGGGGCCCTCGGTGTGCTGGTGGGGGCCTACCTGCAGGCTGCGGGCGACCTGCTCCGGGCGGGATGGGCCCTGCTGGCGCCGCCGGCCCGGGCCGGGCGGGGGGATCGGCGGTGACGGCCGAGGGCGTAACGGCGGCCCTCAACCGGCGCTTCCTGGCGTCCTATCCGCGCGAGGCGGCCGGCCGGCTGGAGGCCCTGGACCCGGCGGAGGCGGCGGCGGTGCTCGCCGGCGAGGCCCGCGGGGCGATGGTGCCGGTGTGGGACCACCTGGCCCCGGCCGCCGCCCTGCGGGTGCTGGCCCACCTCGGTCCGGAGGAGCGGCCGGCCCTGCTCGGGGCCATGGATCCCGCCCGCGCCGCGCGCCTGCTCAAGGCCATGGATGCCGCCACGCGCTCGGCCTACCTGGAGGAGCTGCCGGCGCCCGTGCGCCGGGAGCTGAGCCACCTGCTGAGCTACCCGGAGGATTCCGCCGGGCAGTGGATGGACCCCCGCATCATCCCGCTCGGCCGCGAGACCATCGCCGGCGAGGCCCTGGAGCGCCTGCGCGGGCTGGGGGCGGGGGTCATCGCCGTGCTCTTCCTGGTGGACGCCGACGGCGTGCTGGACGGACGCGTGGACCTGCGCGACCTGGCGGTGGCCGATCCGGGCGCGCCCCTGGGCGAGCTGGCCCGGCCGGCCGGGGCGGGGGTCTCCGAGTTCGCCCCGCGCGAGGAGGTGGTGGACCGCTTCGAGCACGGCCAGGTCCCGAGCCTGCCGGTGGTGGACTATGCGGGCCGCCTGGTGGGCGTGCTGCACCAGTCGGTGCTGGTGTCCGCGGTCCAGGAGGAGGCCAGCGCCGACCTCCAGGCCATGGTCGGTGCCAGCCGCGAGGAGCGTGCCCTGTCGCCGGTGGGCTTCTCGGTGGTGCGGCGGCTGCCGTGGATGGAGATCAACCTGGCCACGGCCTTCCTGGCGGCGGCGGTGGTGGGCCTGTTCGAGGACCTCATCGGCAGGTTCACCGCCCTCGCCGTGCTGCTGCCGGTGGTGGCGGGGCAGTCGGGCAACGCCGGCGCCCAGGCCCAGGCCATCACCATGCGCGGCCTGGCCCTGCACGAGATCACCGCGCGCCACTGGTTGGGGGTGGTGTTCAAGGAGATTCGCGTGGGCCTGTTCAACGGCGTGGCCATTGCCCTCACCTGCGCCCTGGGGGTCTACCTGTGGAGCGCCTCGACGGGCCTGTCCCTGGTCATCGCCCTGGCCATGGTGGTGGCCATGGTGGCCGCCGGCGCGGCCGGCGCGCTGGTGCCCATCGTCCTCACCCGGCTGGGCCAGGACCCCGCACAGGCCTCCTCCATCATCCTGACCACCATCACCGACGTGGTGGGCTTCGCCACCTTCCTCGGTATCGCAACCGCCCTCGCCGGCCTGCTGTAAACCCCCCGGCACTCCCCCATCGCCCGACTGTCCCAATGGTATAGGCCACACCCCAGGAGCCCCGCCCATGGTCCGCATCCATCTCCCCGATGTCCGCCGGCTGATCGCCGCCGCCCTGGCCATGCTGCTGGTGCTAACCGGCGGCTGCGCCACCTACGGCGAGAAGGTGGCGCCGGTGCCGCTGCCGGAGACCAGCCCGCAGGCGGTGACCGTGGACGGCGCGCGGGTGGTGGCCCAGGCCTACATGGACCCGCAGCAGGCCAAGGACGCCCTCGGCTTCGACGCCCGCGGCGCCGGCCTGATCCCGGTGCGCTTCGTCATCGACAACCAGAGCCCGGGAGTGGTGCGTCTGCGCCCGGACCAGACCTTCCTGCTGGACCAGGAGGGCAACGCCTGGCCGCTGCTCACCTCGGAGCAGGCCTACCGCCGGGTGCGCGCCCATGTGGGGCCGGGCGAGACCATCACCGGGGCCGGCGAGACCACCCTGCTCGGCGGTGCCGCGGGCGCGGTGGCGGGCCTGGCCATCGGCGTTCTCACCGGCAGCAACGTGGCCGAGTCGGTGGGCAAGGGCGCGGTGGTGGGCGGCGCCGCCGGCGCCATCGGCGGCGGCGCCGGCCGCTACCAGGAGCTCGACCGCGAGATCCGCGAGGACCTGGAGCAGAAGGGCCTGAAGCTGCAGCGGGTGCCGGCCGGCGAGCTGGCCTACGGCTACCTCTTCTTCCCCGGCAAGGACGAGGCCAAAAGCGCCCGCTCCCTGCGCCTGAGCCTGGATGTCAACGGCACTGCCCGGGTGGTGGAGCTGCCGCTGTAGGCGGTTACTGCTGGATTACCGTGTAGCCCCGCCGGCGCAGCATGGCCACCAGCCCCTGCTTGCCCACCAGATGGGCCGCACCCACCACCACCAGGTAGTCCCGGCGGTCCTCGAGGAAGGCCTCGACCTGCGCCAGCCAGTTGCGGTTGCGGTGCACGATCAGCCGCTCGTAGAGCTCGGGGAAGGGCCGCAGCTCGTCCAGCACCAGGCGCTGGACGGTGTCCGTCCGCCCCGCCTTCCAGGCCGACACCAGCGGCTCCAGGGTCGCCTCCACGTCGCGGGCCTCGCGCAGGGTGCGCAGCAGGAAGGCCCCCTGCAGATCGGCCGGCAGCTCGTCGAACAGGCGCAGCTGCTGCTGCGGCGTCTCCAGCGCCAGCACCGGCTTGCCGGCGGCGTCGGCCAGGCGCTGGAAGTGGGCGTCGAGGCCGTGGCCCGGGTCGTAGCCGGCCCGCTGCAGGGCGCCCTGCACGATCACCAGCGCCGCCAGCCACGGGTCCAGCCGGGACATGCTGTCCAGGTCGATGCCCTGGGCGCCGGCGAGCTCCTTGGCCTGGCGGTACTGCTCGGCGGAGAGCTGCGCCGCCAGCCCGGGTCCGTCGCCGCTGCCCAGGGCCAGGGCGGCGCCGCCGCTGCCGGCCGGCGGCAGCCGGATCTCCAGGATCAGGGCGTCGGCGTCGCGGAAGGCCCGCCGCATGACCGGCGCCAGCGGGTAGTCCCCCGGCCGCAGGGCGTGGATGGAGCCCAGCAGGTAGACCGTGTTGGTCTCCCCCGCCACCTTCCACAGGAAGTGCTTGTGGCCGGCCTGGACGGGGGCCGCGGCCAGCAGCAGCAGCGCAAGCAGCCAGGCCAGCAGGCGGCGGTGGGGCATGCGGGATCCTCCGGGGGCTGCGGGGGTTGGTGGTCCAGAGCGTACCTACTATAAAGAATGATCGGACCGCGGCAACGAGGGAAGCGGGGGGCGCGGTGGCACGGGCGATGGGGTGGACGGTGCCGGCACTGGCGGCCCTGCTCGCCGCCTGCGGGGGCGGCGCCCCCGGGGACGGCGACACGGCGCGCCTGGAGGCCTGGTTCCACGCCGGGCGCCAGGCCGAGCGCCGGGTCATGCGCCAGCAGGTGGCGCGCTTCAACGCCGCCCACCGCGGCCAGATCCGCATCGACCTGACCCTCATCCCGGAGGGCAGCTACAACGCCCAGGTCCAGGCCGCCGCCCTGGCCGGGGAGCTGCCGGACCTGCTGGAGCTGGACGGCCCCTACCTCTATCGCTACGTCTGGCAGGGACGGCTGCGCCCGCTGGAGCCCTTCCTGCCGGACGGCCTGGTGGCCGACCTGCTGCCCTCCATCCGCGCCCAGGGCCGCTACCGCGGCCACCTCTACAGCGTCGGCGTGTTCGACTCCGGGCTCGCCCTGTATGCCCGCCGCAGCCGCCTTGAGGCCGTCGGCGTGCGCATCCCGCGCCATCCGGAGGGCGCCTGGAGCTGGCGGGAGCTCGACCGGGTCCTGCGGCTGCTGGCCCGGCGCGACCCCGACGGCGCCGTGCTCGACCTCCACCTCGACTACCGCGGCGAGTGGTTCCCCTATGCCTTCGGCCCGGTGCTGTGGTCGGCCGGGGCCGGCTTCCTGGAGCGGCCCGGCTACGGCCGCGCCGCGGGCACCCTGGACGGGCCGCGGGCGGTGTTCGCCATGCGCCGGATCCAGCGCTGGCTCGAGCGCGGCTACGTGGACCCCAACCTGGACGACGCCGCCTTCCCCGCGGGCCGGGTGGCCCTGTCCTGGGGCGGGCACTGGAGCTACCCGCGCTATCGCGAGGCCGTCGGCGACGACCTGGCGGTGCTGCCCCTGCCCGATTTCGGCGAGGGCAGCCGCACCGCGCAGGGCTCCTGGGCCTGGGCGCTGACCCGCCGCTGCCGCGAGCCGCAGGCCGCCGCCCGCTTCCTGCGCTTCCTGCTGCGCCCGCCGGAGGTGCTGCGCATGGCCCGCGCCAACGGCGCCGTGCCCGGCACCCTGCCGGCCCTGCGCCGCTCCGAGCTGTACGGCCCCGGCGGCCCGCTGCGCCTGCTCGCCGAGCAGCTGCGCGGCGGCCGTGCCGTCCCC
>DATFLO010000110.1:0-4423 GCA_035267605.1 Gammaproteobacteria bacterium | reverse complement strand
GCACGGCGTGGCCACCGCCACCGTGGCCGCCCGGCTGGGCATGGAATGCGTGGTCTACATGGGGGCCGAGGACATGCGCCGCCAGTCCAGCAACGTCTATCGCATGCGTCTGCTGGGAGCCGAGGTGGTGGCCGTGAACTCCGGCTCGCGCACCCTCAAGGACGCCCTCAACGAGGCGATGCGCGACTGGGTCACCAACGTCGACACCACCTTCTACATCATCGGCACTGTCGCCGGCCCGCACCCCTATCCGGCCATGGTGCGCGATTTCCAGACGGTCATCGGTCGCGAGGCCCGGGCCCAGATCCAGGACCAGGCCGGGCGCCTGCCGGACGCCCTGGTGGCCTGTGTCGGCGGGGGGTCCAATGCCATCGGACTGTTCCATCCCTTCCTGGGAGACGAGGGGGTGGCGCTCTACGGCGTGGAAGGCGGCGGCGACGGGGTGGCCAGTGGCCGGCACGCCGCGCCCCTGTGCGCCGGGCGCTCCGGTGTGCTGCACGGCAACCGGACCTACCTGATGGAGGACGCCGACGGACAGATCATCGAAACCCATTCCATCTCCGCGGGCCTGGACTACCCGGGGGTGGGTCCTGAGCACGCCTGGCTCAAGGACACCGGGCGGGCCACCTATGTGGCGGTGACCGACGACGAGGCCCTGGAGGGATTTCATGCCCTGACCCGGATCGAGGGCATCCTGCCGGCCCTGGAGTCGAGCCATGCCCTGGCCTACGCGGCCCGGCTGGCGCCCACCATGGACCGGGACGCCATCATCATCGTGAACCTGTCCGGCCGGGGCGACAAGGACATTCACACGGTCGCCGCCCGGGAGGGCATCTCCGTATGAGCCGCATCGCCGCCCGCTTCCAGACCCTGGCCGGCGACCACCGCAAGGCCCTCATCCCGTTCATCACCGCGGGGGACCCGGAACCCGGCGTGACGGTGCCCCTCATGCATGCCCTGGTGGAGGCGGGCGCGGACCTGCTGGAGCTCGGCGTGCCCTTCTCGGATCCCATGGCTGACGGGCCGGTGATACAGGCCGCCTGCGAGCGGGCCCTGGCCCACCATGTCCGGCTGCGGGATGTGCTGGAGATGGTGCGCCGTTTCCGCGAGCAGGACCCGCACACCCCGGTGGTGCTGATGGGTTACCTCAATCCGGTGGAGGCCATGGGCTACGAGGCCTTCGCCGAGGCCGCCGCCGGGGCGGGGGTGGACGGCCTGCTGACGGTGGACCTGCCTCCCGAGGAGGCCCAGCCCCTGGTGTCGGCCCTGCGCGGGCATGCCATCGATCCGGTGTTCCTGTTGGCGCCCACCAGCAACGACGCCCGTATCGCCCGCATCGCGGCCATGGCCAGCGGATTCCTGTACTACGTCTCCCTCAAGGGGGTCACCGGCGGTGCGCGGGTGGATGTGGCCAGTGTGGCTGCCAAGCTCGAGGAGATCCGCCGCCACAGCACGCTCCCCCTGGGCGTGGGGTTCGGCGTGCGCGACGCCGAATCGGCGGCGGACGTGGCGGCCGTGGCCGACGCGGTGATCGTCGGCAGCGCCCTCGTGCGGCGGATCGCCGAGCTGGCCGACGCCCCCGATCGGATTGCGCCGGCAGTGGCGGCGCTGGTGGCCGAGATGCGCAGGGCGATGGACGGCGCCGCCCTGGCGGCCGCCGGGGAAAAGTGAGCCGGGCATGTATCGCGCCGCCCGTTGTCCGGTGCTGACCCGCGAGGACCTATGAGCTGGTTCCAGAAACTGATGCCGTCGCGCATACGCACCGAAGGCGGTGCCAAGCGCAGTATCCCCGAGGGGCTGTGGACCAAGTGCGATGCCTGCAACGCCGTCCTTTACCGTGCCGAACTGGAACGGAATCAGGAGGTGTGCTTCAAGTGCGGCCATCACATGCGGATCGGTGCGCGCCGGCGCCTGGAGGGGTTTCTGGACCGCGAGGGGCGCCAGGAGCTGGGCGGCGAGCTCGAGCCGGTGGACGCCCTGAAGTTCAGGGACAGCAAGAAATACCGCGAGCGTCTCAACCAGAGCCAGAAGAAGACCGGCGAGAAGGACGCCCTGGTGGTGATGCAGGGCCAGCTCAAGGGCAGGCCCCTGGTCGCCGCGGCGTTCGAATTCGCTTTCATGGGCGGCTCCATGGGCGCCGTGGTCGGGGAACGGTTCGTGCGCGCGGTGGACCTGTGCCTGCGCCAGCGCATTCCCCTGGTGTGCTTTTCGGCCAGCGGCGGTGCGCGCATGCAGGAGGCCTTGTTCTCCCTGATGCAGATGGCCAAGACCAGCGCCGCTCTGGCGCGCCTGTCCGAGGCGGGGGTGCCCTACATCTCGGTGCTCACCGATCCCACCATGGGGGGCGTGTCCGCCAGCCTGGCCATGCTGGGCGACGTGCACATCGCCGAGCCCAATGCCCTGATCGGTTTCGCCGGCCCCCGGGTGATCGAGCAGACCGTCCGGGAGACGCTGCCCGAAGGCTTTCAGCGCAGCGAGTTCCTGCTCGAGCACGGTGCCGTGGACATGATCGTGGACCGCCGCGCGCTGCGCGAGCGTGTGGCCGGTCTGCTGGCCATCCTGACCCATCACACGGCGCCCGACTGACGGGTCGAGGCCGCACCGGGCCGCGCCCGTCACCGCCATGCGCTTTTCAACCCTGAACGACTGGCTGCTCTGGCAGCAGGCCCTGCATCCGCGGGCCATCGAGCTCGGCCTGGAGCGGGTCGGGGCGGTGGCCGACCGCATGGGCCTGCGGCCCGCGTCCCATGGCGTCATCACCGTGGCGGGCACCAACGGCAAGGGCTCCACCGTGGCCCTGCTGGCGGCGGCCCTTGGCCAGGCCGGCTATCGCGTGGGCGCCTACACCTCGCCCCATCTGCTGCGTTACAACGAGCGGGTGCGGGTGCAGGGGCGCGAAGCCGGGGACCGGGAGCTGTGCGAGGCCTTTGCCCGGGTTGACGCGGCCCGCGGCGCCGTCAGCCTGTCCTATTTCGAGTTCGGCACCCTGGCGGCGCTGGATGTGTTCCGGCGCCGTTCGGTGGATGTGGCGGTTCTGGAAGTGGGTCTGGGGGGGCGGCTGGACGCCGTCAACATTCTCGACGCCGATGCCGCCGTCGTCACCACGGTGGGCGTGGATCACGTGGAATGGCTGGGGGGGGATCGCGAGGCCATCGGCCGGGAAAAGGCCGGCATCTTCCGTCCGGGGCGCGCCGCCGTCTGCGCCGATCCCGACTGCCCGGCGAGCGTGAGAGCTCATGCGGCGGCCATCGGCGCCCACTGGTACGGGTTGGGGGAGGCCTACGGCTGGGAGCGCGGCCCGGATACCTGGACCTGGTGGGGCCCCGGGGTCCGCCATGAGGGGCTGCCCGGCTCCGCCCTCAACGGCTCCGGCGTGTGTGGCTCGGACGGTCAGCTGGACAATGCCGCCGGCGCCCTGATGATCCTGCAGGTTCTGGCGGAGCACTATCCCGTGGCGCGAGAGGCGGTCGAGGCCGCCCTGGCGTCCACGGCGCTGCCGGGGCGGTTGCAGCGGGTGGCCGGACCCGTGGAACGGGTCCTGGACGTGGCCCACAATCCCCAGGCGGCCGGGCATCTGGCCCGGGCCCTGGCGGCGGAGCCCTGCCCGGGGCGTACCCACCTGGTGATCGGCATGCTGGAGGACAAGGATGTGGCCGGCGTGTGCCGGTCCCTGGCGCCGGTGGTGGACGCGTGGTATGCGGGGGGACTGCAGGGGCCCCGGGCCCTGGACGGAGCCGCGCTGGAAGCGCGCATCCGCGAGGCCGTTCCGGGCGCGCGGTTGACCTGCGCCGCCACGGTGGAGCAGGCTTACCGCCGGGCCTCGGCGGCGGCCCGCCCCGGTGACCGCATCGTGGCGTGCGGCTCCTTCCTCACCGTGGCGGCCGTGATGGACGCGGGCCTATAATGAGCGGGCTGGAATGCAGCGGGCGCCGTCGAGCGCCCCAACCTGCGGCGGGGCGAGTACGTTGGAGGAAAAGCTGAAGCAGCGGGTGGTCGGTGCGGTGGTGCTGGTGGCGCTGGCCGTGATCTTCATCCCCATGATTCTGGAAAGTCCCGGTGACGGTGGCCTGGGCGGCGAGCAGTTGCCGCCGGCGCCTTCGGTGGGTCGCCAGCCCATGCAGCCCCGGGACGGGGCGCCTTCCGGACCCGGCGCCGCCGCCGATGGCGTGGCCCTGGCACCCCCGGGACAGTCGGGCAACTCCGCGGGCAAAGCGCCGGACCAGGGCGGGTCTGCGGCGGCCGATTCCCCGGCACCCGCCTCGGCGCCCCGGGCCGGGACCGCGGATAACGCGCAGCCGGGCGCCGCTGGTGCTCCTGAGCCCTCGAAGGACACCGGTGCCCCGGCGTCAACCGGGGGCGGCAGTGCGGCGCTGACCGCCTGGGTGGTGCAGGTGGGCAGCTTCAGCCAGCAGGACAATGCCTC
>DATFLO010000109.1:0-29527 GCA_035267605.1 Gammaproteobacteria bacterium | reverse complement strand
ACGACCGCCTGCTGGAGCGCAAGGCGGACCGCCAGACCGCGGTGGTCGCCCTCGGCGGCGGGGTGATCGGCGATCTGGCCGGGTTCGCCGCGGCCACCTACCAGCGCGGAGTGCCCCTGGTCCAGGTGCCCACCACCTTGCTGGCCCAGGTGGACTCGGCGGTGGGCGGCAAGACCGCCGTCAATCACCCGCGCGGCAAGAACATGATCGGGGCCTTCTACCAGCCCCGGGCGGTGATCGCCGACACCGACACCCTGGCCAGCCTCCCCGACCGCGAGCTGCGTGCCGGATTCGCCGAGGTGATCAAGTACGGCCTGATCCGTGACCCGGAGCTCTTCGCCTCCCTCGAGCGCAGCGTCGACGCCATCCTGGCCCGGGAGCCGGAGCCGCTGACCGAGGCCATCTACCGCTCATGCGTCAACAAGGCCGAGGTGGTGGCAGCCGACGAGCGCGAAACGGGGCAGCGGGCCCTGCTCAACCTCGGCCACACCTTCGCCCACGCCATCGAGACCGGCACTGGCTACACCCAATGGCTGCACGGGGAGGCCGTGGCCGTGGGCCTGGTGATGGCCGCCGAGGCCTCCCATCGGCTGGGTCTGTTCCCTGGGGAGGCGGTCACCCGCCTGCGCACCTTGCTGGACCGGGCCGGGCTGCCGCTGACGGGGCCGGCGGACCTTGGCGCAGGGCGCTACCTGGAGCTCATGGGGGTGGACAAGAAGGCGGAGGCCGGCCGGGTGCGTTATGTCCTGCTGGAGGACATCGGCGCCGCCTTCGTCACCGCCGAGGTGCCGGAGGCGGTGATCACCGCGGCCATCGAGGCCTGCCGCTAGCCAGCCTGCCCCGGGAGCCCGCGCCATGACGAGCTTCACCGAGGACCTGGAGGCCCGCCTGGCCCCCTATGCCTGCACCGCAGCCGCCAGCCGCGGCCGGCGCCACTCGGAGGCGGCGCCCCGCAACCGCACCCCCTTCCAGCGCGATCGTGACCGCATCATCCACTCCACCGCCTTCCGCCGGCTGGAGTACAAGACCCAGGTCTTCGTCAACCACGAGGGCGACCACTACCGCACGCGCCTGACCCACTCCCTCGAGGTGGGCCAGATCGCGCGTTCGGTGGCGCGCGTGCTGGGCGTCAACGAGGACCTGGTGGAGGCGGTAGCCCTGGCCCACGACCTCGGCCATACCCCTTTCGGCCACGCCGGTCAGACCGCCCTCAACCGCTGCATGAGCGATTTCGGCGGCTTCGAGCACAACCACCAGTCGCTGCGGGTGGTGGACCGCCTGGAGCAGCGCTACGCCGACTTCGACGGCCTGAATCTGACCTTCGAGACGCGCGAGGGCATCCTCAAGCATTGCTCGGGCAAGCGCGCCGAGGGCCTCGGCGAGCTCGGCCGGCGCTTCCTGGAAGGCGGGCATCCCGGGGTGGAGGCCCAGATCGCCAACATCGCCGACGAGATCGCCTACAACAATCATGACATCGACGACGGCCTGCGCTCCGGGCTGATCACCCGCAACCAGCTGTGCGCGGAGGTGCCCCTGTTCCGGGCGGCCTACGAGGAAGTCGAGACCGCCTATCCGGCGCTGGCCACCGACCGCCGGGCGGTGCACGAGACCATCCGCAGGCTCATCGATCGCCAGGTGGCCGACCTGGTGACCACCACCCGCGCCAACCTGGAGCGCGCCGGGTGCGCATCCCCGGACGATGTGCGCGCGGCCGGCGAGCCCCTGGTGGCGTTTTCGCCGGAGATGGCCGGGGCCAACCGCGAGCTCAAGCGCTTCCTGCACCGGGAGCTGTACCGCCACTACCGGGTCATGCGCATGGCGGTGAAGGGCGGCAAGGTGATCGAGGACCTGTTCGGGGCCTTCCTGGAGGACCCGGTGATCCTGCCCACCGACTTCCGCCACCGGGCCCAGCGGCAGGAGGCGGAGCGGGGCCGCGCCGGCCGCGCGGTGGTGGTGGCCGACTACATCGCGGGCATGACCGATCGCTTCGCCATCGGCGAGCATGAGCGCATCTTCAATCCCTACCAAAGACCCTGAGGCCCGGGCTATGATGGGGCCGTGTCCGGCGCGCCGGTGCCGGCCACGGACCCCGCCGCGGCGGGCCCGCCGCCACCGCCAACCGGATCGAGCTGCCCATGCTTCACGACTTCCTGAACGGCGTCGGCAACGGCCTGGCCCTCCTCATGGGGCTGGCCCTGCTGGCGCTTTTCATCCTCTGGATCACCCTGCCGTTTCTGGTCTTGCAGCTGGTGCGGACCAACCGCACCCTGACCGAGGAGGTACGCCGCCTGCGCCTTCTCCATGAACGGCCGGGGCCCGCCGAGGGCCCGGCCGCCGGCCGCGGCGAGGAGGACCGGGCGGCCGCCCACGCCCCTACCGCCAGTGAGGAGGGTCACCATGGCGAATGACGTCGAGCAGCTGGATCAGCAACTGGCCCAGGAGAATGGCCGGTTCCACTCCCTCCTGGAGCGCCACCGCAGCCTCGATGAGCAGATCGACGGCATCGAGGACGGCCGCGGCCACGTCGAGGACCTGGAGCTGAGCCGGCTCAAGCGCGAGCGCCTCTACATCAAGCAGCAGATGGAGTTCATGCGGCGGCGCCTGAGTCCCCGCAACGGTTCCGCCGACTGAAGGGGGCCGTCGGCGGCCCCGAAGGCCATTTGCCGAACCGGCTCGACGAGCCGTGCCGAACCCAGGGCGCGAAAGCGCCCTTTTTTGTGTAAAATCCCGCGGTGCGCGGGGAAATACAGAGCTCCGGCGGCGGGAGAAGGCCATGCTGGCAAGCGACGTGATGACCACCGAGATCCGGACGCTGGATCCGGAGACCCGGGTCCGGGACGCCCTGGAGGATTTCTGGTCGGGCCGGCTGTTCGAGGCCCCGGTCACCGAGAACGGCCGGATCGTGGGCATGCTCAACCTGCGCCACCTGATCCGGCAGGCCCTGCCCGGCTACCTGCTGGAGGAGGAGATGGGCGACGTCTCCTTCGCCCCGGACCTGGAGCAGGTGGCCCGGCGGGCCTGCGAGGAGGGCGACAAGCGGGTGCGCGACATGATGCTCACCCGTTTCCGCACGGTCCGCCAGGACACCGCCCTGTTCGCGGTGGCCACCAAGCTCCTCAAGGAGGACACCAAGGAGGCCCAGCACGTGGCCGTGGTGGACGGCCAGGGGCAGCTCCTCGGCCTGGTCTCCGAGTGGGAGATCCTGCGCCACATCTACCAGGACGTCTGCGGCCGCGACTAGCCCGTCGGCACCGGGATACCAGGAAGCCGCTCACCACGGCAGCGAAAGGAACCCCGCCGCATGCAAGCCCCCCACGGTGGCGGCCACGAAGCCGCCGCAAGCCCCCTGTTCGGCCTGGACCCCTTCTGGACCGCCACCGCCCTGTTCGTGCTCAGCTACGCGGTGATCATGACCGAGCGCATCAACCGCGCGGTGGTCGCCCTGCTCGGCGCGGGGCTGCTGATCATCCTGGGGATCCTGCCGCAGGCCACGGCGGTGGCCGGCATCGACTTCAACACCATCGGCCTGCTCACGGGGATGATGGTGATCGTGGCCATCAGTCGCGAGAGCGGGGTGTTCCAGTACCTCGCCATCAAGGCGGCCAAGTGGTCCGGGGGTCGGCCCTGGGGCATCCTGGTGACGCTGTCGGTGGTGACGGCGCTGCTGTCGGCGCTGCTGGACAACGTCACCACGGTCCTGCTGATCGTGCCGGTGGCCCTGCTCATCGCCGACGAGCTGGAGGTCAACCCCTACCCCATCCTGCTGGCCCTGATCATGGCCTCCAACGTGGGCGGCACCGCCACCCTCATCGGCGACCCGCCCAACATCATGATCGGCACCCAGACCAGCCTCACCTTCAACGACTTCCTGTTCAATCTGGGGCCCATCATCCCGGTCATCTTCGTCGCCACCCTGGTGCCCCTGTACCTCATCTACGGCCGCCACATGGGGGCGAGCCGGGAAGGCATGCAGCGGGTGATGGCGTTCAAGGAGAACGAGGCCATCAGCGACGCGAGCCTGCTCAAGCGCTCGCTGACCGTCATCAGCCTGGTGGTGGTGGGCTTCGTCGCCCACCACCAGCTGGGGCTGCAGCCAGCCACCGTGGCCATGTCGGGCGCCGCCCTGCTGCTGCTGCTCTACACCGCGGGCCTGTCCCCCGACGAGGCGAGCGAGCGGGTGCACTCGGTGTTCGCGGACGTGGAATGGGTGACCATCTTCTTCTTCGTGGGCCTGTTCATGCTGGTCACGGCCATCGAGCACGTGGGCCTGCTGGACGTGCTGGCCGGAGCGGTGCAGGAGGCTACCGGCGGCGACTTCTTCGCCGCCTCCATGGCGGTGATGTGGGTCTCGGCGGTGGCCTCGGCGGTGGTGGACAACATCCCGTTCGTGGCCACCCTCATCCCCATGATCAAGTCCATGCTGCCGGCCTTCCAGGAGGCCGGCCTGCAGGGCGCACCGACCACGGCCATCTGGTGGTCGCTGGCGCTGGGCGCCTGCCTGGGCGGCAACGGCTCGCTCATCGGCGCCTCGGCCAACCTGATTACCGCGGGCTTTGCGGAGCGGGCGGGTCACCCCATCCGTTTCCTGCCCTTCCTGTTGATCGCCTTCCCGATGATGCTGCTGCAGGTGGCCATCGCCACGGTCTACGTGTGGTACCGCTATTTCTAGCCGGGCCGCCCTTGTCCGCCGGAGGACCGCATGACCCGACCCGATAACGACACCTTCCTGCGCGCCTGCCGGCGCGAGCCCACCGAGCACACCCCGGTGTGGCTCATGCGCCAGGCCGGGCGCTACCTGCCGGAGTACCGCGCCGTCCGGGAAAAGGCCGGGGACTTCATGAGCCTGTGCCGCAACACCGAGCTGGCCACCGAGGTGACCCTGCAGCCGGTGGACCGCCTGGGCGTGGACGCCGCCATCCTGTTTTCGGACATCCTCACCGTCCCCGCCGCCATGGACTGCGGCCTGCGCTTCGCGAAGGGGGAGGGCCCGGTGATGGACAACCCGGTGCGCAGCGAGGCCGACGTCGACAAGCTGCCCATCCCCGATCCGGGGGACGAGCTGCGCTACGTCACCGACGCCGTGAGCTCGGTGCGCAAGGCCCTGAACAACCGCGTGCCGCTCATCGGCTTCGCCGGCTCGCCCTGGACCCTGGCCACCTACATGGTGGAGGGCAGCTCGTCCAAGACCTACGGCATCATCAAGAAAATGGCCTATGACGAGCCGGCGGTGCTGCACCGCCTGCTGGACAAGCTGGCGCGGGCGGTGACCGACTACCTCAATGCCCAGATCGCCGCCGGCGCCCAGGCGGTGCAGGTGTTCGACACCTGGGGCGGGGTGCTCACGCCGCCGGCCTACCGCGAGCTCAGCCTGGCCTACCTGCGCCGCATCGTGAACGGCTTGAGCCTGGTCAATGACGGCGAGCGCGTGCCGGTTATCCTGTTCACCAAGGGCGGCGGCGCCTGGCTGGAGGACCTGGCCGACACCGGCGCCGACGTGCTCGGCCTGGACTGGCAGACCGACCCTGCCGAGGCCCGCCGGCGGGTGGGTGGCCGCGTCGCACTGCAGGGCAATCTGGACCCGGCCATCCTCTACGCCCGGCCCGAGCGCATCGAGCGCGAGGTGGCGCGCACCCTGGACGCCTTCGGGCCGGAGCCGGGGCACGTGTTCAACCTCGGCCACGGCGTCAACCCGGACGTGGAGCCGGCCCATGCCGAGGCCCTGGTGCAGGCGGTGCACGACCTCAGCCGCCGCTAGCCCCGGCCGGGCCGGATACCGCGGGAACCCCCGCCGCCCCTCGCAGTCCGAGCTAAAAACCTTATAATGGGTAAGTGTTTTGCCCGCCGCCGGGAGAGGGGCCATGCCGGAGCAGCGCACCGAATTCGACCTGGAACTGATCCGCAAGTACGACAAGAGCGGGCCGCGCTACACCTCCTACCCCACCGCGCCGCAGTTCCGCGAGGACTTCGGCGCGGACGCCTACCGCGCCGGCGCCGCGGCGAGCAACGCCGCCGAGCCGCGCCGGGGGCTGTCGCTGTACGCCCACATCCCGTTCTGCGACACCCTCTGCTTCTACTGCGCCTGCAACAAGATCGCCACCAGGAACCGCGCCAAGGCCGCGACCTACCTCGACTACCTGTTCCGCGAGATCGAGCTGCAGGGGGCGCTGTTCGATCCTGATCGCACCGTGGACCAGCTGCACTGGGGCGGCGGCACCCCGACCTTTCTGGACATCGAGCAGATGCGGGCGCTCATGGCCAAGACCGGCGAGCACTTCCGCCTGCGCGAGGACGATTCCGGGGAGTACGGCATCGAGGTGGACCCGCGGGCGGCCGGGCCGGATACCATCGCCGCCCTGCGCGAGATGGGCTTCAACCGCCTGTCGGTGGGGGTGCAGGACTTCGACCCGAAGGTGCAGGAGGCGGTCAACCGCATCCAGCCGGCGGAGGTGACCTTCGCCGTGCTGGAAGCCGCGCGCGCCAACGCCTTCCACTCGCTGTCGCTGGATCTGATGTACGGCCTGCCGCACCAGGACCTGGGCACCTTCACCGCCACCCTGGATGCCGTGCTGGAGGCCCGCCCCGATCGCCTGGCGGTGTTCAACTACGCCCACCTGCCCGACCTGTTCCCGCCGCAGCGCCGCATCAATGAGGCGGACCTGCCCGATGCGTCGGAGAAGCTGGCCATCCTGGCCCGCACCATCGAGCGCCTGACCGAGGCCGGCTACGTCTACATCGGCATGGACCACTTCGCCCTGCCCGACGATGAGCTTGCCGTAGCCCAGCGCGAAGGGCTGCTCCACCGCAACTTCCAGGGGTATTCCACCCACGCCGACTGCGACCTGGTGGCCATGGGGGTGACCGCCATCGGCAGCGTGGACGCCACCTACAGCCAGAACGTGCGCGGCCTCGACGACTACTACGCCGCGCTGGACGCCGGCGAGCTGCCGGTGTTCCGGGGCTATGCCTTGACCAGTGAGGACCGCCTGCGCCGGAGCGTGATCACCCGCCTCATGTGCGACTTCGCCCTGGACTTCGGCCAGGTGGAGGCAGGCTGGGGCATCGATTTCCGGGAGCACTTCGCCGCCGAGCTGGCGGACCTGGAGGAGATGGCCGCCGACGGCCTGCTGGAGATGGATGACCGGGGCCTGCGCGTGACCCCGCGCGGGCGGCTGCTGATCCGCAACGTGGCCATGGTGTTCGACGCCTACCTGCGCGCCCGGGAGGGGGCCCAGCGCTACTCCAAGGTGATCTGAAGGGATCCGCTGAACCGGCCGCCCGTCCCGCGGGCCGGTCAACCCTGGTAGGATGCGCCGCTACCGCAAACCTCCGGGGGACCCATGTCCGGCGCACCGCAGGCGGTCATCTTCGATTTCGACGGCGTCATCGTCGACAGCGAGCCGGCCCATTACCGGGCCTTCCAGGCGGTGCTGGAGCCGCTGGGCCTGGGCTATTCCTGGCAGCGCTACCTGGCGCACTACATCGGCTTCGACGACCGCGACGGCTTCCGCGAGGCCTTCCGGGAAGGCGGCCGGGAGCTGGGCGACGACGACCTGGAGCGGCTGATCGCCGCCAAGCACGACGCCTTCGAGACGGAGATGGCGGCGGGCCTGGATCCGGTCCCGGGCGCGGTGGACTGCGTCCGGCGTCTGGCGGCGGCCTATCCCCTGGCGGTGTGCAGCGGCGCCCTGCGCGGCGAGATCGTGCCCACCCTGGAGCGGCTGGGGATCGCCGGGGCCTTCCGGAGCGTGGTCTCGGCCGAGGATGTGGCCCGCAGCAAGCCGGACCCCGCCAGCTACCGGCTGGCGGTGGAGCGCCTGGGCGCCGAGCTGGGGCGCCCGCTGGACGCGGGGGCCTGCGTGGCCATCGAGGACACCCCCGCGGGGGCGGCCAGCGCCCGCGGCGCCGGCCTGCGGGTGGTCGGCCTGGCGCCGGACGGCGCGACGCCGGAGGGGGCGCACCGAACGGTGCGCTCCCTCGACGAGCTGGTCCCCGGGGCGCTCTAGACGGAGTCGCCGTTGGGTCCGCGGGTCCGGGGCACCACCACCAGATGCATGGCCTCGAAGCGCTTCTCCGGGCCGCGCTCGTCGGCAACCTCGAAGGGGCGGTGCTCCACCTCGTGGTAGATGGCGGCCACGGTGTCGCCCTCGCGGATGTCCTCCAGCCGGCCCCGGCGGCCGTCCAGGAAGTGGATCTCGGTGCCGTGCGGCACATGCAGGTGGGTGCCGCCCAGCCCCAGGATGCCGCCGATGTGCAGCTCATGGGTCAGCGATCGGTTCTCGTGGACCTCCGCCGAATGGGCGCCGACCCGCCCCGTGGGCCGGGTCCAGCCCGGCGCTTCCCCGGGCACGGTGTCGCGTCGGACCCCGGCGTTGGGATCGCGATTGACCTCGAAGCCGGTACCCCAGTGCTCATTGATGGCCATGATGGCCCTCCTTGACGGTTGGCGGGACGGATGACGGCGCATCCCATACCTCTTAGAGTGCGCCGACGGCCCCTGCTATCCCGAGGGCGGGTGCGCGGTAGAATGGCCGCAGGCCAGGACGGCGGGTTCCAGACAGGAGAGGGCCGGTGAGCGAAACCTTCGACGCGGCAGTGGTTGGTGGCGGCATGGCGGGCGCGGCGGCCGCCCTCGCCCTGCATCGCCAGGGGCTGTCGGTGGCGCTGATCGAGCGCGGCCAGCCCCCGGCCGGTTGGGGCGAGCCCGGCGATCCGGAACGGGTGAGCGCCATCAACGAGGGCTCCCGCCGCATCCTGGACGAGCTCGGACTGTGGTCCGCCCTGGCGGCCGCGGAGCCGGGCGCCATCGAGACCATCGAGGTCACCGACGGTGAGCGCGCCGGACGGGTGCTGCTCGACCGCGAGGAGGCGGGGGTGGCAGCCCTGGGCCACGTGGTTCCCAACCGGGCCATCGTCGGCGCCGCGTGGCAGGCGGTGCGCGCGGCGGCGGGGATCGCCGTGCGCGCCCCCGCGGGGGTGGCGGGGATGGAGCACGACGGAGGCGGTGTCCGCCTCGCCCTGGAGGGCGCGGGCGCCGGCAAGGCGCTGAGCGCCCGCCTGGTGGTGGGCGCCGATTCCGAGCATTCGGTCATCCGCGAGGCCGCGGGCATCCCCAGCCGCGGCCGGCACCACAACCGCTATGCCGTGGTGGCCACGGTAGAGGCCGAGCGCGACCTGAGCGGCCGCGCCTTCGAGCGCTTCCTGCCCGAGGGCCCGCTGGCCTTCCTGCCCGTGGGCGGGCGGCAGGCTTCCATCGTCTGGACCCTGGCGCCCACGGCGGCGGCCGAGGCCCTGGAGTGGGACGAGCGCGCCTTCCTGGCGCACCTGCGCGCCCGTTTCGGCCCGGCCCTGGGCGAGCTGCGGGGCGTGGGCCGGCGCGCGGCATTCCCGCTGTCGCTGCGCCTGGCGCGGCGCTTCACCGCCCGCCGCACCGCCCTGGTGGGCAACGCCGCCCACCTGGTGCACCCGGTGGCGGGACAGGGCTTCAACCTCGGCCTGCGCGACGTTGCCGCCCTCGCCCGCGAGACCGGCCGGGCCGCGGGCCGCGGCTGGGACCCCGGCAATCCGGCGGTGCTGGCCCGCTACCAGCGCGCCCGCCGCGCCGACACCGCGCGGGTGGTGGCTTTCACCGAGGGGCTCACCGGCCTGTTCGCCAACGACTGGGGCCCGGCGGCGGGTCTCCGCCAGCTGGGCCTGGGCCTGGTCGAGCGCAGCGGCCCGCTCAAGCGGGCCCTCATGAGCCAGGCCATGGGCCTGGGCCGGGGCGCGCCCGCGCTGCCGGCCGCGCAGCGCGGGAGGACAGGGCCATGAGCGAACCGACTTCGCAGGCGGCGGCCTACGACCTGATCGTGGTGGGCGGCGGCATGGTGGGCGCGGCGGTGGCCGCGGCGCTGGCGCCGACGCCGCTGCGCGTGGCCGTGGTGGAGGCCCGTCCGCGCGAGCAGCAGCCGGCCAGCGACGGCCGCCGGGTGAGCGCCCTCACCGCCGGCTCGGTGCGCATCCTCCAGGGGCTCGGGGTATGGCAGGCGGTGCGTGCCGCCGACACCGAGCCGATCCGCGCCATGACCGTCTGGGACGGCGACCGTGCCGGGGGCGTGGGCTTCGAGGCCGGCGAGGTGGGGCTGGAGGCCCTCGGCGCGCTGGCCCCCAACGGCGCCATCGCCGCGGCGCTGCAGGCGGCCAGCGCCGCGGCCGCCAACGTGGACTGGCTGTGCCCGGCGCGCTGGAGTGCCCTGGAGCAGGGCGAGGAACGGGCGGTCCTGCGGGTGGCGGACGAGACCGGCGAGCGGACGCTCGCGGCGCCGCTGCTGGTGGCCGCCGACGGCCGCGACTCGGCGGTACGCAACCGCGCCGGCATCGAGACCGCGGGCTGGGACTATCGGCAAAGCGGCCTGGTGGCGGAGATCCGGCCGCAGCGCCCACACCGCGGGCGCGCCTTCCAGCGCTTCCTGCGCGGCGGGCCGCTGGCGCTGCTGCCGCTGCCCCAGGGGCGCTGCTCGCTGGTGTGGTCGCTGCCCACGGCGCGCGCCGAGGGACTGCTGGACCTGGATGACGCCGCCTTCGCGGCCCGCCTGCAGGCGGCCTTCGGGCCCGAGCTGGGCACGCTGGAGACGGCCGGGCCGCGCGGCGCCTTCCCGCTACGCCTGCAGCACGCGCGCGGCTACGCGCGCGGCCGCGTGGCGCTGGCGGGCGACGCGGCCCACGCCGTCCACCCCCTGGCCGGGCTGGGATTGAACCTCGGGCTGCGCGACGCCGCGGTGCTGGCGGAGGTGGTGGCCGACGCCCACCTGGCCGGCGAGGACTGGGGTGGCGAGGCGGTGCTGGGCCGCTACCAGCGCCGGCGCATGCCCGACAACCTGCTGGTGTCCGCCTACACCGACGGCTTCCACCGCCTGTTCGGCGGCGACAGCGAGGCCCTCGGGACGCTGCGCGGCCTGGGCATGAACCTGGTGGACCGCGCGGGCCCGCTCAAGCGGCTGCTCATGCGCCAGGGCATGGGCCTGGTCGGCGAGGCGCGCGGCCGCCTGGAGCGGGGCGAGCCGCTGGCGGCGGAGTAGCCGGGCCTAGCAGGGCGTTGAAAAACGTCGCGAGGAGGCCATATGCAAGGCGCACACCGCGCAGCGACTGATGCATATCAGGTAGATAGGTGAGGGAGCGAGCAGTGCGCAACGCCGCAGATGGCCTCCGCAGCAGTATTTCAACGGCCTGCTAGTCGCCGCCGGCGAACCCCTGCTGGCGCCAGGCCTCGAACAGGGCCACCGCCACCGAGTTGGACAGGTTGAGGCTGCGGTTGCCCGGCACCATGGGGATGCGCAGGCGCCCCTCCGGCGGCCAGCGGTCGCGGACCTCGGCGGGCAGGCCGCGGGTCTCGGGGCCGAACAGCAGGGCGTCGCCGGGCCGGTAGGCGGCCTCGGTGTAGCGCCTTCCGGCGTGGGAGCTGAACACCCATACGCGTTCGGGTGCGAGCGCCCCCAGGCAGCTCTCCAGGTCGGCGTGCTCGGTCACGTGGGCCAGCTGGTGGTAGTCCAGGCCGGCGCGCTTGAGCCGGGTGCTGTCCATGGAGAAGCCCAGCGGGTGGATCAGATGCAGCTGCGCCCCGGTGTTGGCCGCCAGGCGGATGGCGTTGCCCGAATTGCCGGGGATCTCGGGCTGGTAGAGGATCAGGTGGAACATGGTCCGCGTAGCGAGGCGTGAGGAGCGAGATGTGAGGCTCGACGGCGAAACACGGTACGGGGAGGCCCGCCCATGAGCGGCGAGGCGCGCGATGCGCTGGCGGTGGAGTTCGCCGGCCTGTCGCTGGCCAGCCCCGTCGTGCTGCTGTCGGGCTGCGTCGGTTTCGGGGAAGAGTATACGCGCGTGGCGGGCTTTTCCAACGCCGACGCGGGCGGCATCTGCCTCAAGGGCACCACCCTGGAGCCGCGCCTGGGCAACGCCCCCCACCGCGTCTACGAGACCCCGGCCGGCATGCTCAACGCCATCGGCCTGCAGAACCCCGGGGCCCGGGCGGTGGTGGACGACATCCTGCCGGCGCTCGACTTCGCCGAGACCCGCTTCTTCGCCAACATCTCCGGCTCCACCCTGGAGGAGTACGTGGAGGTGGCGCGGGTGTTCGATGATTCCCCCATCGACGCCATGGAGATCAACATCTCCTGCCCCAACGTCAAGGCCGGCGGCGCCTCCTTCGGCAACTACCCGGACATGTCGGCGCAGGTGGTGGAGGCGGTGCGCGCGGTTACCGACAAGCCCCTGATCACCAAGCTCTCGCCCAACCAGACCGACATCGCCGACAATGCCCGCCGCTGCATCGAGGCCGGCTCCGACGCCCTCGCCGTGATCAACACGGTCACCGGCATGGCCATTGACCTGGAAAGCCGTACGGCGGTGCTGGGCAACCGCTCCGGCGGCCTGTCCGGCCCCGCCATCAAGCCCATCGCCCTGCTCAAGGTCCACCAGGTCCATCAGGTCGCCGCCCCGCACGGCGTGCCCATCCTCGGCCAGGGCGGCATCACCGGCCCGGAGGACGCCCTGGAGTTCATCGTCGCCGGCGCCACCACCGTGGGGCTGGGCACCGGCCTGTTCTACGATCCCCTGCTGTGCCGCAAGGTCAACGACGGCATCCGCGCCTACCTCGCCGAGCACGGCTTCGGCTCCGTGAAGGAGCTGGTCGGGACGCTGGCGGCGGCATGAGGGAAAGTATTAAGTAGTTAAGTATGAAGTAGTTAAGAGAAGGCAGAAGCAACGAAGATCCCTCTGGCCGGGTCTGGCCGTTACTTAACTGCTTAATACTTAATTCCTTCCAACTCCCTGCCAGCCCTCACGCCCGCGCCACCGCCACCACGTAGACCGCCGCCGCCCCGGCCTCCAGCAGTGCGTCCGCCGCCGCGTCCACCGTGGCTCCGGTGGTGAGGACATCGTCCACCAGCGCGATGCGGCGGCCGGCCACACGGCGGCGGTCGGCGGCGAAGGCGCCGCGCACGTTGGCTCGGCGCCGGCGCTCGGGGAGGGCGCTCTGGGCGGGTGTGGGGCGCGCCCGGACCAGGCCGCGCCGCAGGTGCGCAACGCCGTGGCCCCGCGCCAGCAGCCGGGCCAGGCGGTCGGCCTGGTTGAAGCCCCGCTCGACGAGGCGGCGGCGGTGAAGGGGAACGGCCTGCATGGCGTCGATGCCATAGGCTTCCAGCCATTCCGCCAGCCCTTCGCCGGCCAGGTCGGCCAGGGTCCGCTCCAGGCCGAGCCGGTTGCCGTACTTGAAGGCCCGGATCCATGCGGCCACCGGCTCCCGGTAGCGCCACGGGGCATGAACGGTCACGTAGCGCGGCGACCGCTTCTGACAGGCCCCGCAGGGACTCTCGGCCGGGCTGTCGGCGCGGCCGCAGCGGGGGCAGCGGGCGTCGCCCACGGCCGCCAGCCCGCCGCGGCAGTCCCCGCACAGGCGCACCGTCCCTGTCACGCGCCCGCCGCACACCAGGCAATCCACCGGATAGAGCTGTTCGGCCAGGTCGCCCAGGCGGGCGCGGAGGGCGCGTACCGGGAGGGCGAAGGGGTGGATGGAGCGGGGCATCGGGGGTCGGCCTTTGAATATTTTAGAAATTGGGTATATTCTTATGCACGCTTCCGCCCAGAGGAGAGGGTGTCCCCCATGGAAAGCGTCAATCGCGAACAGCTCCACCGCATGAGCCCGGCCCGCATCCGCATGCGCGCCTCCCTGTTCCACGTCGGCAACCTGATCTGCATGGCCGCCGCCGCCGGCGCCGGCGTTGCCTACTTCCTGGACCTGGGCCTGCTCAGCACGGTCCTTTCGGTGGCCCTGCTGCTGCCGACGGTGCTGTGGTTCGGGGCCTCCATGGCACTCTACTCCTTCTTCGCCGAGGATCCCCACACCCTGGTCAGCCGCCACACCCGGCGCGCCGGGTATTTCTTCTACGGCGGCACGGGCGCCGGCCTCACCGCCATCGCCTTCTTCCAGAAGGTGCATATCGCCGCCCTCCTGCCCATCCCGGCGGCGGTGGTGGTCGTCGTCACCGCCTTCGGGATCAAGGACCTGGTGGAGATCCTGCGCGCCGACCTGAGGGCCGAGGCCATCCGCTGAGGGCGGCCTCCCTCCCTTACCGCCGTTGCCGGCCGGCCCTCGACTTCCCCGTCCCGGTTGCGTTTGAATGGGTATCCGGCCCTTCCCGGGCCGGATACCGCCACCACCGAACCGGGCCATGACCGCTCCCGAGACCGATCCCGGCCTCCCCCGCGTCGATCCCCGAGCATTGCGCCGGGCCTTGGCGCGTGCCGCCCCCGCCTTTGACCGGACGGCCCTCCTGGCCCACGAGGTGGAGGGCCGCCTGCTGGAGCGCCTGGATCTCATGCAGGCCGATCCCGACCGGGTTTTGGTGGCCGATGCCCGCGCCGGCGCGAGCGGCCGGGCCCTGGCGCGGCGCTTCCCGCGGGCCGGCAAGTTCCTCACCGATCCGTCCCCCGCCATGCTGGCCGAGGCCCGCCGACGCCGCCCATGGCGCAGCCGGCAGCACTTCTGCGCCGCCTGGAGCGACGCCCTGCCTTTCCGCTCCGGCTTGTTCGGGCTGGCCTGGTCCAACCTGGGCCTGCAGTGGGCCAACGACCTGGACCGCGTGCTGAGGGAGCAGCACCGGGTGCTCGGCCCCGAGGGCCTGCTGCTGTTCTCCTCGCTGGGCCCGGACACCCTGGCCGAGCTGCGCGCCGCCCTGCCCGCCGCCTTCCGCCGTCCCCCCGAGATGCCGGTGTTCATCGACATGCACGATGTCGGTGATGCCCTGTCGCGAGCCGGCTTCGAGGGCGTGGTCATGGAGAACGAGGTCATCACCGTCACCTATCCCGACCTTCGCTCCCTGCTCGCGGACGCCCGCAGCACCGCCAGCGGCGCGCTGCTCGCCGATCGCCCCCGCGGCCTGCTGACGCCGCGCCGCCTGGCCGCCCTCGAGGCCGCCCTGCCCCGCGAGGACGGCCGCATCCCGGCCCGCTTCGAGGTGGTCTACGGCCACGCCTGGCGGCCGGCCAGCGGTGCGGTGGCCGCCGACCCCTCGGGCACGGCGCGCATCGGCGTGGACCAGATCGGCCGCGCCTCCCAGGGGGCGGGGTCCGTGTAGGCACAGGCCCGCCGGGATGCTACAAGGAAAGGGAAGGATATCGCCCGGCAGCACCCAGGGGAGGGTCATGAAGGCAGTCATAATGGCCGGAGGGCAGGGTTCCCGCCTGCGGCCGCTCACCGAAGGGATCCCCAAGCCCATGGTGCCCATTTTGGGCCGGCCCATGATGGAGTACATCCTGGAAGCCGTGCGCGACGCCGGCATCACCGAAATCCTGGTGACCCTCCACTACCGGCCCAACCTGATCCAGGACTACTTCGGCGACGGCGCCGACTGGGGCGTCCACATCGAGTACGCCATCGAGGAGCATCCCCTCGGCACTGCCGGCTCGGTGAAAAACGGCGAGCACTTCCTGGATGAGCCCTTCCTGATCATCAGCGGCGACGCCCTGATGGACTATGACCTCAAGGCCCTGACCGAACTGCATAGCCGCTCCCAGGCCCTGGTCACCTTCTGCCTGGCGCGGGTCCAGGATCCCAGCGAGTTCGGCATCGTGGTCACCGATGCCGAGGGCCGGGTGCAGCGCTTCCAGGAAAAGCCGGCCGCCTCGGAGGTGTTCACCGACACCGTCAACACCGGCATCTATGTCATGGACCCGCGAGTCCTGGCCGACGTCCCCGCCGAAACCGAGTTCGACTTCTCCCACGACCTGTTCCCCGCCCTGCTCGAGCGCGGCGAGAAGCTGATCGGCCACGTGGCCCGCGGCTACTGGTCGGATATCGGCAATGTGGACCAGCTGGAGCAGGCCACCTGGGACATGCTGGAGGGGCTGGTGAACCTTCCCATCCCGGGTGAGGAGATCCGGCCCAAGATCTACGTGGAGGGTACCGCCCACATCGAGGACGGCTGCTCGCTGCAGGGGCCGGCCTGGATCGGGCGCGACGCCATCCTGCGCAGCGGCGCGGTGGTCGGGCCCTACGCGGTGGTCGGCCGCCATTCGGAGGTGGATGCCGGGGCCCGGCTGCGCCGCTCCATCCTGCTGGATTCCTCCTACCTGGGCGAGCACGCCGAGGTGCGCGGCTCGTTCTGCGGCAACCGGGTGCTGCTCGAGCAGGAGGTGGAGATCGAGGCCGGCGCCGTCATCGGCGACGACGTCCACCTCGGGCGCGGCGTCTCCATCGAGGCCGATGTCCGGGTCTGGCCCCACCTGGAGGTGGAAGCCGACACCCTCATCGATCAGAACGTGGTGTGGGAGTCGGTGGGGCGGCCCGCCCTGTTCAGCGAATACGGCGTGGCGGGCCTGGCCAACCTGCGCCTGACCCCGGAGACCGCGGCGCGCATCGGCAAGGCCTTCGGCTCGTGGCTGGGTCGCAGCCAGCAGGTGGTGGTCGGGCACGGCTCCCACCCCTTCTCCCACGTGCTGGAGAAGGCCTTCGTCTCCGGACTGCTTTCGGTGGGCATCCAGGTGGAGTCGCTGGGGGTCTCCAGCCATGCCATCACCCGCTTTGCCGTGTCGCGCAACATCGAGTTCGAGGGCGGGGCCTTCGTGCGCCAGGGCCCCGAGCACGCCCAGGTGGCGGTGATCGAGCTCTACGACCGCAACGGCCACCCCCTGCCGCGCAAGGCGCGCCGGAAGGTGGAGGCCACCTACCGCCGCGCCGACTTCCCCAAGGTGGACGCCGACCACGTGGGCCGGCTGCTGTCCACCGGCGACCACGAGGCCCGCTACGTCAGCGAGCTGATGAGCGAGCTGGACCGCGACGCCCTGCAGGAGATGGAGCCCAAGCTGGCGGTGCTGTCGCGCAACCGCTGGAGCACACGGGTGCTCGACGTCCTGCTCGACGAGGTGCGCACCGAGGCGGTGACCGTCTCCGGAGAGACCGGTCCCCCCGGGCGGGACACCGAGGACCCGGGCCACAAGCTGCGCGAGATCTACGCGCTGGGCGGCGAGCACCGCCGCATCGGCCTGTATCTGTCCGCCGACGGCCGCAGCATGTGGCTGCTGGACGAGTACGGGCGCCTCTACAGGCCGGGCGAGGTGAACAACCTGCTGATCCTGGCCTTCCTCAACGATGGCCCCGGTGACGAGCGGGACGACCACGTCTTCCTGTCGCCGCAGACCCCCGACCGCATCCGCGAGGAGGCCGCCGCCAAGGGCTGGGAGGTCCGCGAGCGGCGCCTTGGCCTGGCCGAGACCATTGCCGAGAGCCGCGGACCGCGGCCTCACCGCTGGCTGGACTTCGAGCACTTCTACCTGGGCATGGCGGCGGTTTCGGCCTTCTTCCGGCTGCTGGACTACCTGGCCCGCCACCGCATGGATCTGGCCACCCTGGGTGCGCAGCTGGCCGACAGTCATACCGGAACCATCGAGGTGGACTGCCCCTGGCGCGACATGGGCTGGGTCATGCGCCACCTCACCGAGGAGCACGGCGACCACCTGGAGGCCGTCTCCGACGGTGTGAAGGTGCGCCACCCCGAGGGCGGCTGGTCCTATGTGGTGCCCGCCAGCGGCGAGCCCCTGCTGCGGGTCTACGTGGAGGGGATCAACCAGGCCCAGGTGCAGGAACGGTTGGAGCACACCCGCCGCACCCTGGTGCGCATGATCCGGGAGGCCGGATAGCCGTGGCCGCCCGGGACCCCGCCTGAGTCGCCGCCTTGTCCCGCTGTCTGATGGCCACCGACATGGACCGGACGCTGCTACCCAACGGCGTGCAGTCCCCGGAAGAGGGGGCGCTGGAACGGTTCCGTGAGTGGGCCGGGGGCCGGCAGTCGGTGGATCTGGCCTACGTAACCGGGCGCCACCGGGCCCTGGCCCGCTCGGTCATGGACGAGTACCGCCTGCCCGAGCCCGACTGGCTGGTGGCCAATGTCGGCACGGAGATCTATCCAGGCGGCGGCGCGACGCCCCTGGCGGCCTGGCAGCAGCGCCTGCAGGCCGGGTTCGATGCCGGCGCGGTGCGGTCCTGGGCCGAATCCCGCCTGCCGAAGGCTCGTCTCCAGGAGGCGGCCAAGCAATCCCCCCTCAAGGTGAGCTTCTACACCGCGGGTGTCCGCGATCCGGCCGGGGAGCAGCGGCGGCTGCAGGAAGGGCTCCGGCAGGATGGCCTTGCCGCCCGGGTGGTGGTCTCCTACGACGAGACCGAGGAGGTGGGACTCGTGGACTTCCTCGCCCCCGGCTCCGGCAAGGCCCGCGCCGTCGCCTTCCTGCGGGAGCACCTCGGCATCGGTGCCGAGGCCGCTCTGTTCGCCGGCGACAGCGGCAACGACGCCGATGCCCTGCTGTCCGGGGTGGGCGGGATCCTGGTGGGCAACGCCACCGAGGCGGTGCGCGCCCAGCTCCGCGAGGCCCTGGCGGACCACCCCGGGGCGCGCCTCTATATCGCCCAACGGCCCTACACCGCCGGCATCCTGGAGGGCATGGCGCACTACGGCTGGCCCGTCCCGGAGGAGGCCTGAACCATGCGAATCGGTTTCGTGAGTCCCCACAGCGACCCGTTCGCCGAGCCCGGCGAGCCCGACTCCGGCGGTCAGTGCGTCTACGAGCAGCGGCTGGCCGCCGCCCTGGCCGAGGCCGGGGGCGACCAGGTCCGCGCCTACACCCGCCGCTGGGGCGGCAAGGAGCCCCGGCGGGTCATCCGCGAAGCCGCCGAGGTGCTGCGCATCGATACCGGCGGCGACGATTTCGTGCGCAAGGAGGACATGGCCCCCCAGCTGGCCCCCTTCATCGAGGAGATGTGGCGGCGCGACGGCGACTGGCTGTCGGAGGCCGCGCTCTTCCACGGCCACTACTGGGACGGCGGTGCCGCCGCCCTCATGGCCAGCCTGCGCAGCGGCCGGCCGCTGGTGTTCACCTCCCACTCCCTGGGCCGGGAGAAGCGCGACCGGGTGCCGGAGGACGGCAGCCTCAACTATGCCCTGCGCATCGCCAACGAGCACCGCGTGCTGGCCGCCGCCGATGCCGTCATCGCCCTGACCGAGATGGAGAAGGGGGTGCTGGAGCGCCGCTATGCCGTGGACCCGGCCAAGGTCCACGTGGTGCCCGGCGGGGTGGACACCGATGCCTACCGGCCCAGCGGGGATGCCGAGGCCATCCGCCGGCGCCACGGCCTGGCCGAGGACGAGCGGCTGGTGTTCACCACCGGCCGACTGGACCCGCGCAAGGGCTACGACCTGTTCCTGCAGGCCCTGCCCGAAGCCCTGCGCCGGCTGAAGGCCGAGGGGGTGCGCGCACGCTTCCTCCTGCCCGGCGGCGGCGACTCCCTCAACGACAACGAGCGCGCGGTCCGCGACCGCATGGAGGCGCTCATCGCCGAGCACGGCCTGGGTGAGCGGGTGGTGCTCTTCCCGCACCTGGATTTCGCCCAGCTGCTGGCCTACTACAGCGCCGCCGACCTGTTCGTCCTGCCCTCCCCCTACGAGCCTTTCGGGCTGGTCGCGGTGGAGGCCATGGCCTGCGGCACCCCCGTGCTGGCCACCTGCCACGGCGGTCCGCCGGAGATCGTCGAGCCCGGCAGCGACGGCGATCTGGCCGACCCCACCGATCCCGGCGCCTTCGGTGCCGCCCTCGCCGAGCTTCTGACCGACCGGCAGCGCTTGGCCGCCATGGGCGAGCACGCCCAGCGCAGGGCGCGCGAGGTGTTCGACTGGCGCGCGGTAGCCGCCGCCATCCGCGAGGTCTACGGGCAGGTGGTGGCCGCCGCGCCCCGCTGATCCCCCCCAGTCCGGCCCCTTCCCCTCCCTCCCTCCTGCTGCCGGTACGCCTGATTGCCCGTCCGCCCGCCCTTCATGCTGCCCTTCCCCGTGCCCCCTTGCTGGGCGGCGGGCTAGGCGGCGCGGAGCCGGCGTATGCCGGCTTTATTTAGTTAATGCTGAAATTCTAAATTAAATCGGAGCGCCCTCCCTGAGGACAAATTATGAAGTTAATAACTTTCTAATATAGTAATTACAAAATGTTCGTGCTTGCCTTTAGGCTAATTTAAGAGAAGGCCATTGTTTTGTTTTTGTGCACGGCATAGGATAGGATGCGTTCTAGATCGGCTCGCCCGTTTGTAGAGCGAGCCTGTGAGGGGAGCGGCCGGTGGGCTCGGTGGAACGGTCGGAAAGGGACGGCGACAGCCAGTTCGTGATCCGTCCCAACTGCTCACTGGGCTGGCGGGGGGCCAAGCGCTATCTGGCGCTACAGTCGACGGTGGTGCTGCTGGCCGCCGCCCCCATGGTCTGGATGGGGGGCTGGCTGATCCTGCCCTTCGCCGGCGCCGAGCTGCTGGCGCTGACCGCGGCCTTTTACTGGGTCCTGCTGCACGCCCAGCGGCTGGAGGTGGTCACCCTGGAAGGCAGCGGGGTGGTCATCGAACGGGGGCGCCGCGGTCCCGAGCACCGCGAGGAATTCCCCCGGGCCTGGGCGCAGGTGGTGCTGGAGGAGGGCCGGGCGGAGCTGGACAAGGACCGCCTGTTCATCCGCGCCCACGGGCGCCAGTCGGAGATTGGGCTGGATCTCACCAATGAGGAGAAGGCCCGCCTCGCCGAGGAGCTGACCCGTGCCCTGCGCAGGGGCCAGCGCCTCGACCGCCCGACGCAGGGCGGACCGGGGCGGGGTTCGCAATAAACGGGAGCACGGGAGTAGGAGAGCGCATGTCCACGTTACGCTTGAGGAGCCGGATCGGGGCCCTGCTGGCGGGAGTGGCCGCTCTGGTGGCGGCGGGTCCCACGTACGCCGGTTGGGACGGGCTGAATATGACCAAGGGGGTCACCCCCCTGAGCAACGAGGTCTACGACCTCCACATGCTGATCCTGTGGATCTGCGTGGTCATCGGGATCGTGGTGTTCGGCACCATGATCTATTCGATCATCCGCTTCCGGAAGTCCAAGGGGGCGGAGGCCGCGCAGTTCCACGAGAGCACCACCGTGGAGATCGTCTGGACCATTATCCCCTTCCTCATCCTGATCGGGATGGCCATCCCGGCCACCGGGACCCTCATCAAGATGGAGAACACCTCCGACGCCGGTCTGACGGTCAAGGTCACCGGTTTCCAGTGGAAGTGGCACTACCAGTACGTGGGGGACGACGTCGGCTTCTACAGCGACCTGGCCACCCCCGCCGATCAGATCGAGGGCGACGCCGCCAAGGACCCGCACTACCTGCGGGAGGTGGACAATCGCCTGGTGCTGCCCACCAACACCAAGATCAAGTTCCTGATCACGTCCAAGGACGTCCTGCATTCCTGGTGGGTGCCCGAGCTCGGCATGAAGAAGGACGCCATTCCGGGCTACAGCAACTCGATGTGGGCCAAGATCGACGAGCCCGGTGTCTATCGCGGCCAGTGCGCGGAGCTGTGCGGCCGGGGTCACGCCTTCATGCCCATCGTGGTGGAGGCCAAGAAGCCCGAGGAATTCCGCCAGTGGCTGAAGCGCAAGCGCACGGCGCAGGCGGCGAGCTCTTCCAAGGTGGCGAAAGCCGATTGATTCCGGCCGCCGCCCCGGCCCAGGCCGGGGCGGGCCGCGCGGCCAATATTCGGGAGGTGTAAAGAATGAGTGAGGCTGTCGGGCACGATACGCACCACGGACCGCCCAGCGGCATCCTGCGCTGGGTGTTCACCACCAACCACAAGGACATCGGCACCCTGTACCTGGTGACCGCCTTCATCATGCTCCTGATCGGGGGCACGATGGCGTTGGTCATCCGCACCGAGCTGTTCGAGCCCGGGATGCAGGTGGTCGACCCCATGTTCTTCAACCAGATGACCACCATGCACGGGCTGATCATGATCTTCGGCGCGATCATGCCCGCGTTCGTGGGGCTGGCCAACTGGCAGGTCCCCATGATGGTGGGGGCGCCGGACATGGCCCTGCCGCGCATGAACAACCTGTCCTTCTGGATCCTGCCGTTCGCGTTCCTGATGCTGGTTTCGACCCTGTTCATGCCCGGCGGACCGCCGGCGTCCGGCTGGACCATCTACCCGCCGCTGGTGCTGCAGACCGGGACGGCCCTGCCCTTCCTGGTGTTCGCCATCCACCTCATGGGCCTGTCCTCGATCATGGGCGCCATAAACATCATCGCCACCATCCTCAACCTGCGGGCGCCGGGGATGACGCTGATGAAGATGCCCCTGTTCGTGTGGACCTGGCTGATCACCGCCTTCCTGCTGATCGCGGTGATGCCGGTGCTGGCGGGGGCGGTGACCATGCTGCTCACCGACAAGTTCTTCGGCACCAGCTTCTTCAACGCCGCCGGCGGCGGTGACCCGGTGATGTACCAGCACATCTTCTGGTTCTTCGGGCATCCCGAGGTCTACATCATGATCCTGCCGGCGTTCGGGATCGTCTCGCAGATCATCCCGACCTTCAGCCGCAAGCCCCTGTTCGGCTACACCTCCATGGTGTACGCCACGGCGAGCATCGCCTTCCTGAGCTTCATCGTGTGGGCGCACCACATGTTCACCGTGGGCATGCCGCTGGCCGGCGAGCTGTTCTTCATGTACTCGACCATGCTGATCGCCGTGCCCACCGGGGTGAAGGTGTTCAACTGGGTGGCCACCATGTACCGCGGCTCGATGACCTTCGAGACGCCCATGCTGTTTGCCGTGGCCTTCGTCATCCTGTTCACCATCGGCGGCTTCTCCGGGCTGATGCTGGCCATCACCCCGGCCGACTTCCAGTACCACGACACCTACTTCGTGGTGGCGCACTTCCACTACGTGCTGGTGCCCGGGGCGCTGTTCGGCATCATCGCCGGCGTCTACTACTGGCTGCCCAAGTGGACCGGCCACATGTACGACGAGAAGCTCGGCAAGTGGCACTTCTGGCTGTCGGCCATCTTCGTCAACGTGCTGTTCTTCCCGCAGCATTTCCTGGGCCTGGCCGGCATGCCGCGACGCATCCCCGACTACGCCCTGCAGTTCACCGAGTGGAACCAGATCTCCACCATCGGGGCGTTCGGCTTCGGCTTCTCCCAGCTGCTGTTCGGCTACCTGGTGTGGAAGGCCGTGCGCGGCGGCGAGAAGGCCACCGACCGGGTGTGGGAAGGCGCGCGCGGCCTGGAGTGGCAGGTGCCCTCGCCGGCGCCCTACCACACCTTCGAGGAAGCCCCCGAGGTCAAGTGAGGCGGCGGCGCCCCGCCCGCCGGCCGGGCGGGGCGCCCTAACCCGAGCACAGAACGAGGAACGGCCATGGGCCAGACCCATGAGGACATGGAGAAGCGCCGGACCGCCGCGGTTCGCACCGCGCTGGTGCTGGGCGGGGTGGTCATCGCCATCTACGTGATCTTCTTCTTCACCAAGGGTTAGGCCCGGTCTCCGGCCGGTCCGGCCCTGCCCCGCAGCGGCCGGAGCCCGTTCGGGTTGTGCCCCAAGAAAGGGACGGCAAATGAGTGAAGCGCACGGTGGATACTACGTACCCCATCAGAGCCACTGGCCGATCGTCGGCTCCATCGGCATGTTCACCCTGCTGGCGGGGTTCGCCACGCTGCTGAACGGTGCCCAGATCGGCCCCACCATCATGATCGTGGGGGCGGTGATCACCATCCTCATGATGGTGGGCTGGTTCAGCACGGTGATCCGGGAGAATCAGCAGGGGGTCTACAACGACCAGGTGGACATGTCCTTCCGCTGGGGCATGGGCTGGTTCATCTTCTCCGAGGTGATGTTCTTCGCTGCCTTCTTCGGGGCCCTGTTCTATGCCCGGATGCTGGCGGTGCCCTGGCTGGGCGGGGCGGCCCCCGAGCAGTGGACCCATCAGTGGCTGTGGCAGGGCTTCACCGCCACCTGGCCCACCAACGGGCCCGGCCACGTGGGCGGCGAATTCGAAAGCATGGGCGCCTGGGGCCTGGCCGCCATCAACACCCTGATCCTGCTGACCTCCAGCGTCACGGTGACGTGGGCCCACTGGGGCATCAAGAAGGCCAACCGCAGCCAGCTCATCTGGGGCCTGGTGGCCACGGTGGCCCTCGGCGTGCTGTTCCTGTTCGTCCAGGGCTACGAGTACACCGAGGCCTACACCCACATGAACCTGACGCTGGGCACCGGCATCTACGGGTCCACCTTCTTCATGCTGACCGGGTTCCACGGCCTGCACGTGACCATCGGCGCCATCATGCTCACGGTCATGCTGCTGCGGGCCCTGGCGGGCCACTTCTCGGAGGACAACCACTTCGCCTTCGAGGCCGCGTCCTGGTACTGGCACTTCGTGGACGTGGTCTGGCTCTGCCTGTTCATCTTCGTCTACTGGCTGTAGCCCGGGTCCGGCCCGGCGGACGGCGGAAAGGGCGCTGCCGCCGGCAGCGCCCTTTTCACGCAGCGTCGCTTATTGCTGGGGGACGATGCCGTGCGGCTGGATGAGCCCCAGGGCGTAGGCCAGCATGAGCAGGGCGAAGAGGACGAGGGAGAGGCTGATGCGGATGGTCAGCGCGCGCACGGTCCGTTCGCCGGAGCCCTGATCCCGCATCAGGTAGAACAGCCCGGAGCCCAGGCTCGCCAGGATGACGACCAGGACCAGGATGATGAAGGCCTTGGTAAGCATACGGACCTCGGAAGGGGATCGGAAATTCAGGCCAGTATAACGCCTCGTGAAGGTACCCGGACAGCGAGGGCCCATGCGCCTGGGTAGCTTCGAGCTCCGGCCGGGCTGGCTGCCCACCCTGGTGACGGTGGTGCTGCTGGCCTTTCTCTCCGGCCTGGGGGTCTGGCAGCTGGAGCGGGCCCAGACCAAGCGGGAGCTGCTGGCCCAGTGGCGCCACCAGAAGGACGCGGCGCCCCGGCCACTGGCGAAGGTGCTGGCGGGCAAGGCGCCGCGGTTCACGCCGGTAACCGCCCGCGGGCGGTTCGACGGCGGCCACCAGTTCCTGCTGGACAACCGCATCCGCGGCAACCGCCCCGGCTTCGAGGTGCTGACCCCGCTGCGCCTTGCGGGGGGCGGCGCCATCCTGGTGAACCGCGGCTGGGTGCCCATGGGCCGGGGCCGTTCGGACCTGCCCGAGGTGCCGGTTCCGGAGGGCCCGGTGGAGATCACCGGGCACCTGGCCCCGCCCCCGAGCACGGGCATTCGCCTGGGGGCGGCCGACCCCGGCCGAGGCCGCTGGCCGAAGATCATCCAGTACATGGATGCGGAGCGCATGGCGGGACAGGTCGGCTACCCGGTCAAGGCCCGGGTCATCCGCCTGGACCCGTCGGCGGGTCCCGGGTTCGATCGGGACTGGGGGCCGCCGGTGCGCTTCGGGCCGGAGCGCCACGAGGGCTACGCGGCACAGTGGTTCGCCCTGGCCGTCGCCCTGCTGGTCATCTACATCGCCGTAAACACAAAGCGGAGAGCCAACGCCGATGGAGTCGCAAGCGATGACGAATGAGGGAGGTCCGGCTGCGCGGTCCAACCGCCTTCAGCTGGTCCTGGTCCTGGTGGTGTTCCTGGGCCCGGTACTGCTGGCCGGCCTGCTGTATGTCAATGCCGACCGCTGGTTGGGCACCGGCCCGACCGGGCAGCACGGCGAGCTGTACCAGCCCGCCCGTCCCCTGGACGGCCTCCCCGTGACAGGTGCCGATGGGGGCGCCATGTCCCTGGATGACCTCCGGGGCAAATGGACCCTCGTGGTCATCGGTTCCGGCCAATGCGGCTCGGATTGCCGGGACGCCCTGTACAAGGTGCGGCAGGCGCACAAGGCCCAGGGCAAGAACATCGGGCGGGTTCAGCGGCTGTTCGTGGCACTGGACGGCCGCTTCGGCCCGCATACCCGGGATTTCCTTGCGGCCGAGCATCCCCACCTGAAGTTGGGGATCCCCGACGGCGGCAAACAGGCCCTGGCCCAGTTCCGTCACCCCGAAGCGGCCGGGCTGCGCGGCATCTACCTGGTGGATCCCAACGTGAACCTGGTCATGCGCTACGGCTGGGATGTCGATGCGGAGGGCATCCTCAAGGACCTCGAGCACCTCCTCAAGCACTCGGCCATCGGGTAGCCCATGGACCGCTTCCGTTTTCACCATCTGGCCGCAATCGCCGCCGTCCTGGCCTTCGGCGTGGTGGTGCTGGGGGCCTTCGTGCGCCTCTCGGACGCCGGCCTGGGATGCCCGGACTGGCCCGGCTGTTACGGCCACATCACCGTTCCCGGGGGCGTCTCCGGGACTCCGGCCGAATACGCCCGCCCGCTGGAGCCGGGCAAGGCCTGGAAGGAGATGATCCACCGCTATTTCGCCGGGACCCTGGGCCTGCTGATCGCCGGGCTGGGGGGCTGGGCGTGGGTGCGTCGCCGGCGTTACGGGGAGCACGCCGGGCTGCCGCTGTTCCTGGTGGCCCTGGTGGTGTTCCAGGCGCTGCTGGGGATGTGGACGGTCACCTGGCTGCTCAAGCCGCTGGTGGTGACCTCGCACCTGCTGGGGGGGATGACCACCCTGGCCCTGCTGCTGTGGCTCACCCTGCGCCGGGGGCCCTGGCTGCCGCCGGCGCAGGAGGTGCCAGCGTTCTGGCGGCGGGCGGCCCTGGCCGCCCTCCTGGTGGTAGCCGTGCAGATCGCCCTGGGCGGCTGGACCAGCGCCAACTACGCCGCCCTGGCCTGCCCCGATTTCCCGACCTGCTACCAGGGGCAGTGGTGGCCGCCCACCGATTTCCGCGAGGCCTTCACCCTCTGGCACGGCCTGGGCATCAATTACGAGGGCGGCATCCTGACCCACCCGGCGCGCACCGCCATCCACCTGACCCACCGCCTGGGGGCGGTGGTCACCCTGCTGGCGGTGGGGGCGGTGGTCATCGGCCTCCTGCGCAGGGGCCGGGAGACGCGGGTGCGCAGAACGGCGGCCGTGGTGGGGGTCCTGCTCCTGGTGCAGGTGGCCCTGGGGGTCGGCAATGTGGTGCTGAGCCTGCCGCTGCCGGTGGCGGTTGCGCACAACGGCGGGGCGGCAGCGCTGCTGCTCGGGCTGGTGGCCCTGAATCACGTGCTGAGGCCGCGGACCGAGCCGGTCGCGGCCGCAGAGCTCGGAACCGGCGGCATGGAAACGGCGTAGGGGAAAGAAGATGGCACAGACGATCGCGAAGATGATGTCCGACGGCGTCCGCGCCCACTGGCGGGACTACTACGAGCTCTGCAAGCCGCGGGTGGTGGCGCTGATCGTGTTCACCGCCATGGTCGGGATGTTCCTGGCCACGCCGGGGCTGGTGCCCATGGACGCTTTCGTCTACGGCTCGCTGGGGATCGCCCTGTCGGCGGCCTCGGCGGCGGCGGTGAACCACGTGGTGGACCAGAAGGTGGATGCGGTGATGGCCCGCACCCGGGGCCGCCCGCTGCCCACCGGGCACCTGCACCGCGGCTATGCCCTGGCCTTCGCCTTCGTGCTCGGCATTATCGGCATGGGCATCCTGACCTGGCTGGTGAATCCGCTCACCGCCTGGCTGACCTTCGCCTCGCTGATCGGCTACGCCGTCATCTACACCCTGTTCCTCAAGCGGGCCACGCCCCAGAATATCGTCATCGGCGGGGCGGCCGGGGCGGCGCCGCCGGTGCTGGGCTGGACGGCGGTCACCGGGACCCTCCACCCCCACGCCCTGCTCCTGTTCCTGATCATCTTCGCCTGGACCCCGCCGCATTTCTGGGCCCTGGCCATCGCCAAGTACCGCGACTACGCCGAGGCCGAGATCCCCATGCTGCCGGTAACCCACGGCGTGGAGCTGACCCGGCTGCACCTGCTGCTCTATACCGTCCTCCTGGTGCTGGTGACGCTGCTGCCCTTCGCCACCGGCATGAGCGGCTGGCTGTACCTGGCCGGGGCGGTGGTGCTGGGCGCCATATTCCTCGGCCACGCCCTGGCCCTCTACCTCACCGGCGACGATGCGCGGTTCGCCATGCGCACCTTCGGCTATTCCATCGTCTACCTGATGGCCCTGTTCGGGGTCCTGTTCGCCGACCATTACCTGCCCCGCCTTGCCGGGCTGCTGAGCTAGCCCGGCGCCGGCCGGGTGACCGGGGCCCGATCGGGCCCCGCCGGGCCCGGCGGCTTCCCCAAAAATCCCCGCGAATTGATCGGGATCAACCCCCGCTTTCCGTGAAGCAGTTATCAATGGGACGGTTTGACATGGCGACGGTTGATCCTATAATCCCGTACAATTTTTATGGGTACCATACCCGGATATGACAATATTCTTATATGAGGATGGTATTGCCCGGGATGCAGGTCCCCGGGTAGGATAGCGGCCCGCTCAGTGTGGATTGGCAACGCGGGGCCCGGCCGCGCCCCGTCGTTGCGCTTCTTGCAAACAGCCGGAGGGGAGACCATGGCACAGGCGCAGGCAGCAGCCGCCGGCCAGACGGGCGTTCACGAGGAGTATAACTACAAGGTTATACGCCAGTTCACCGTGATGACGCTGGTCTGGGGCATCGTTGGGATGTTCATGGGCGTATTCATCGCCCTCGAGCTGGCGTACCCCGAGCTCATGTATTCCCTGACCGGGAGCTCCGAGTTCCTGACCTTCAGCCGGCTGCGCCCGGTGCACACCAGCGGGGTGATCTTCGCCTTCGGCGGCTCGGCGCTGTTCGCCACCTCCTACTACGTGGTCCAGCGCACCTGCCAGGCGCGCCTGTTCAGCGACGGCCTGGCCAAGTTCACCTTCTGGGGCTGGCAGGCCATCATCGTGCTGGCGGTGATCTCCTACGTCGCCGGCTACACCCAGAGCCGCGAGTACGCCGAGATGCCCTGGCCGGTGGACATCCTGATCGCGGTGGTGTGGATCGCCTACCTGGTGGTCTTCCTCGGCACCATCATGAAGCGCAAGCAGCCCCACATCTACGTGGCCAACTGGTTCTACCTGGCCTTCATCCTGGCCACCGCGCTCCTGCACATCTTCAACAACCTGCAGATGCCCATCGCCTGGAACTCCATGTGGTCCTACTCGCTGTTCTCCGGCGTGCAGGACGCCATGACCCAGTGGTGGTACGGCCACAACGCCGTGGGCTTCTTCCTGACCGCCGCCTTCCTGGGCATGATGTACTATTTCGTGCCCAAGCAGGCCGGCCGCCCGGTGTACTCCTACCGGCTGTCCATCATCCACTTCTGGGCGCTGATCTTCCTGTACATGTGGGCCGGTCCGCACCACCTGCACTGGACCTCCCTGCCCGACTGGGTCTCCACCCTCGGCGCCACCTTCTCCATCATGCTGCTGATGCCCTCCTGGGGCGGCATGATCAACGGCATCATGACCCTGTCCGGGGCCTGGGATAAGCTGCGCACGGACCCGCTGATCAAGTTCATGGTGGTGGCCCTGTCGTTCTACGGCATGTCCACCTTCGAGGGGCCGATGATGGCGCTGCAGAACGTCAATGCCCTGTCCCACTACACCGACTGGACCATCGGCCACGTGCACTCCGGCGCGCTGGGCTGGGTGGGCATGATCACCTTCGGCTCGCTGTACCACCTGATCCCGCGGCTGTGGAATACCGAGCTGTTCAGCACCCGCCTGGCCAATGTGCACTTCTGGCTGGCCACCCTCGGGACGCTGTTCTACATCGTCGC
>DATFLO010000108.1:0-2152 GCA_035267605.1 Gammaproteobacteria bacterium | reverse complement strand
TTGTGCAGGATGTTGGCGGTCTCGGTCATCTCCACCATGAACGTGGAGCGCCCCGAGGCCAGGTCGTCGCGGGCGCCGATGCGGGTGAAGATACGGTCCACCGGCCGCAGCACCGCCTCGGTGGCGGGGACGAAGCTGCCGGCGTGGGCCATCAGGGCGATCAGCGCCACCTGGCGCATGTAGGTGGACTTGCCGCCCATGTTGGGACCGGTGATGAGCAGCATGCGCCGGCCGTCGTCCAGGCCCAGGTCGTTGGGCACGAAGGGCTCGGCGCTCGCCGCCTCCACCACCGGGTGGCGGCCCTCGCGGATGGTCAGGGCCTGGTCCTCGCTCCACTGCGGCTGGACGTAGTCCAGGGTCTCGGCGCGCTCGGCGAAGTTGGCCAGCACGTCCACCTCGGCCACCGCCTGGGCCAGCGGCTGCAGGGTGGGCAGGTCGCCACGCAGGCCCTCGATGAGCTGGTCGAACAGGGCCTTCTCGCGCGCCAGCGAGCGCTCGGCGGCGGACAGCGCCTGCTCCTCGAAGCGCTTGAGCTCGGGGGTGACGAAGCGCTCGGCATTCTTGAGCGTCTGCTTGCGGATGTAGCGCTCCGGCACCTTGTCCAGGCGCGATTTGGAGACCTCGATGTAGTAGCCGTGGACCTTGTTGTAGGCGGTCTTGAGGGTGTCGATGCCGGTGTGCTCGCGCTCCTCGGCCTCCAGCCGCGCCAGGTAGTCGCCGGCGTTGTCCCCGACGTCGCGCAGCTCGTCCAGCTCCGGATCGAAGCCGGCGCGGATGAAACCGCCGTCGCGCGCGGTGGCCGGGGGCTGGTCCGCCATGGCGGCGGCCAGGTGGTCCACCCACTCCGTCTGCGGCGGCAGGGAGGCGGCCAGCTCGGCCAGGCGCGGGCTGTCGTGCCGGTTCAGGGCCGATTGAAGCTCCGGCAGAACCGCAAGGCTCTCCTGCAGCTGTTTGATGTCGCGGGGATTGGCCGATCCCAGGCCGACCCGGGTGAGGATGCGCTCCATGTCGCCGACGCGGTCGAGCACCTCGCGGAGCTCGACGAAGCGGCCGCCGTCGAGCAGCGAGGCCACCGCCTGGTGGCGGCGCCGGAGGGCCTCCACGCTGCGCAGGGGACGGGTCAGCCACTGGCGCAGCAGGCGCGCCCCCATGGCGGTGACCGTGCGGTCGAGCACGCCCACCAGGTGGGTGTCGCCCTCGCCGGAGAGGGTGCGGTCGATCTCCAGGTTGCGCCGGGTGGCGGCGTCCATCACCACCGTATCCTCGGAGCGCTCGGGCACCAGCGAGCGCAGGTGGGGCAGGAGGCCCTTCTGGGTCTCGCGGGCGTAGATGAGCAGGGCGCCGGCCGCGCGCACGCCGGCATCCAGGTCGTCGCAGCCGAAGCCCGACAGGTCGCGGGTGCCGAACTGGTCGTTGAGGTACTCGCGGTCGGTGTCCGGGTGGAAGGACCACTCCGGGCGCGCCTGGACCCGGCCGGGGAAGTCGGCGGGCACGGTCGCGGGCAGGGCGGCTCCCTCGGGCAGCAGGATCTCGGCCGGGTCGAGGCGGGTGAGCTCGCCGCCCAGCGACTCGTCCGAGCCCGGCTCGGCCACGGTGAAGCGCGCCGTGGACAGGTCGAGGGCGGCCAGGCCCCACGGCTCGCCGGTCCTGCGCGGCGGCACCGCGGCGGCCAGGAAGTTGTTGGCGCGCTCCTCGAGCAGGGTCGACTCGGTCAGCGTGCCCGGCGTCACCACCCGCACCACGCCGCGCTCCACCGGGCCCTTGGCCTGGTCGGGGTCCTCCAGCTGCTCGCAGATGGCCACCGACTCCCCGGAACGCACCAGGCGCGCCAGGTAGGGCTCCAGGTTGTGCACCGGCACCCCGGCCATGGGGATGGCCTGGCCGCCGCTCTCGCCGCGCTGGGTCAGGGTGATGTCGAGCAGGGACGCCGCCCGCCTGGCGTCGTCGAAGAACAGCTCGTAGAAGTCGCCCATGCGGTAGAACAGCAGGATGTCCGGGTACTCCGCCTTGATGCGGAGGTACTGCTGGATCATGGGGGTGTGGGCGACTTCTACGAGCTGTTCTTCGACGACGCCCGGCGGGCGGCGTCCCTGCTCGACATCACCCTGACCCAGCGCGGCGAGAGCGGCGGCCAGGCCATCCCCATGGCCGG
>DATFLO010000107.1:0-3077 GCA_035267605.1 Gammaproteobacteria bacterium | reverse complement strand
GTCCTGGCGGAGCGGGCGCAGAAGGTGGACGTGTTTGCGCGCACCAGCCCGGAACACAAGCTGCGCCTGGTGAAGGCGCTCCAGGCGGACGGCGAGGTGGTGGCCATGACCGGCGACGGCGTCAACGACGCGCCCGCCCTCAAGCGCGCCAATGTCGGGGTGGCCATGGGCCGGAAGGGCACCGAGGTGGCCAAGGAGGCATCCGAGATGGTGCTCGCGGACGACAACTTCGCCTCCATTGCCGCCGCCATCCGCGAGGGGCGGACCGTCTACGACAACATCAAGAAATCCATCCTGTTCATCCTGCCCACCAACGGCGGCGAGGCCCTTACCATCCTGGCCGCCATCCTGCTCGGCCGCGAGCTGCCCATCACGCCGGTGCAGATCCTGTGGGTGAACATGATCACCGCGGTCACCCTGGGCCTTTCGCTGGCCTTCGAGCCCACCGAGCCCGGGGTCATGCGCCGGCCGCCACGGGACCCGGGGGAGCCCGTGCTGTCCCCCTTCATGGTGTTCCGCATCGCGTTCGTGTCGACCATCCTGGTGGCGGGGACCTTCGGCCTGTTCCTGTGGGAGCGCCTGCACGGGGCGCCGCTGGCCCTGGGGCAGACGGTGGCGGTGAACACCCTGGTAGCCTTCGAGGCCTTCTACCTGCTCAACACCCGGCGCATCCGCGCCCCGCTGGCCAGCCTCGACGATCTTCTGGGCAACCGCTACGTGCTCTACGCCATCGGCGCCGTGGCCGCTTTCCAGCTGCTGCTCACCTACCTGCCCGTGCTCCAGCACCTGTTCGGCACCGTTCCCCTGGGGCCCCTGGCCTGGGCGCGCATCCTGGGGGTCGCCGCGCTGGTGTTCGTGCTGGTGGAGGCCGAGAAGGCGGTGGCGGTGGCGCTGGGGCGGGGCGGCGGCGAGGGCGGCAGGCGGCCGCGGTAGGGGGTTGCCGACCCTCCGCTGGCGGGTCAGAATCCATGCGGGGGCGGGAACCGCAGCCCGGCCCTTCTGGGGGGTCCCCATTTCCCGGAGGTGCCCAACTCCTTGCCCCGGCCTCGACTCTCACAACCGGCCCGCCGCGCCCTTTCCAGCCTGCCGGGACGCTACCTGCTGGGCGCCCTCCTGCTCCTCGGGGTGCTGGTGGCCTCCGCATGGGTGGTCAGCGCCTACATGGAGGCGGCCAGCACCACCCGCTCGGCCCACCTGCAGCAGCGTCAGCAGGCCCTGCGCCAGCTGCAGGGCATCCGCGGCGCCCTGTGGCGCGCCGAGCACAACCTCCTGGCCTATTCCCTCACTCCGGCCCCCCATTTCCGCAACCAGGCCATGGACGCCATCTCGGAGGGCCGTCGTGACGCCCGCGCCCTGGCGCAAATGCGCTGGTCCCGGCGCAGCGGCCAGAGCGAGCGGGCTCGTCGGGTGGCCCGGGGGTTCGATCACCTGGAACGGGCCGCGGGCAAGCTGATCACCATCCGCAACGACCCGGTGCGGCTGTACCCCGCGCTGGAGCTCATGCGCTCCCCCCTCGGCCCCACCAGCCGGCGCTTCCTGGAGAACGCCCAGCAGGCCCTGTCCGCCCTGGCCGGCGAGGACACCCCCGCCGCCCGCCGCGCCCGCAGCCTGTTCAGCCGGGCGCGCTACTACTGGAGCCGCATGGTGGGCGAGTTCCGGCTGTACATGACCGCCCGCGTCGGCCTCCTCGGCGGCACCCAGGACCAGAGCCGGCGGGCCAACCTGCGCAGCTTCCACGCCGCCCTGGGCGATGTCCTGGACCGGCTGGAGGCCCTCGACGGCGAGCCGGGCCTCGGGCTCTCCGCCAGCCAGGCCCTCGACCGCATGCGGGCCCTGCGCCAGACCTGGTTCGACGCCTTCCTGGAGGTGGAGGAGCTGTACGCCAACCGCAACTGGCGCGCCGACTTCCCGCTCATCACCGACACCCTGTACCCGCTGTACGAGGGGATCCATGCCGATCTGCGGCGGATCAACCACGGCCTGGAGACCTCCACCCGCGCCGAGATGGCCACCCTGTCCCGGGCCGCCCGGCGCATCGCCCTGTTGCCATGGGCCCTGGTGGGACTGCACATCGTGGTGGTGACCGCCGGCTTCCTCTACCTGCGGCGCCGCGTGCTGACCCCCCTGTCGGGCCTGGCGCGGGCGCTGCACCGGGAGGCCGAGGGCAAGGCCGCGGCCCTCACCCTGACCGGCGGCCCCACCGAGCTGCAGGATCTGAGCGCCGCCTTCCGCCGCATGCGGCGGGAGGTGCGCAGCCGCCAGGGGGCGCTGGAGCACCAGGCCTTCCACGACGCCCTCACCGGGCTGCCCAACCGCGCCCTGCTCGAGGACCGCCTGGAGCAGGCGATCCTCCGCAGCCATCGCTCCGGCACGGGCGGCGCCCTGATGATGCTGGACCTGGATTTCTTCAAGGAGATCAACGACACCTTCGGCCACCCCGCGGGCGACAGCGTTCTCCAGCTGGTGGCCGAGCGGCTGCGCCAGGAGGTGCGGGCATCGGACACGGTGGCCCGCTTCGGCGGCGATGAGTTCGGCCTCCTGTTGCCGGGCCTGGACCGGGACCAGGCGGGCGAGACCGCCGACCGCCTGCTGGCGGGGCTCCGTCCCCAGCTGCGGGTGGGCGACCATTCCTTCCATGTCAGCGGCAGCATCGGCATGGTGCTGTTCCCGGACCACGGCGAGGACGCCGAGACCCTGATCCGACGGGCCGACATGGCCATGTACCAGGCCAAGGACAAGCGCCAGGGCTGGGCCCTGTTCCAGCCCCATCAGGACACCGGCGCCCCCCAGCAGGTTACCCGCCGGGCCGAGCTCTACGACGACGTCCAGGCCGACCGGGTGCCGCTCCACTTCCAGTCCCAGTGGGATCTCGCCGACAACCGCCTTACCGGCGGCGAGGCCCTGCTGCGCTGGGCCCCGCCGGGGGCGGAATCCCTGCCGCCGCCGGAGGTGCTGGTGATGGCGCAGCGCGCGGGCATCCTGCAGCTGCTGACCCGGCGCATCGTCAACACCGCCATGCGCGAGGCCGCCGGCTGGACAGGGAGCCCGGAACGCTGGCGGCTGGCGCTCAACCTGAC
>DATFLO010000106.1:0-5772 GCA_035267605.1 Gammaproteobacteria bacterium | reverse complement strand
GCCCGCGGGCAGCACCGGACAGTGCTCGTCGGCGTGGCCGCACACGGTGACCACGAGGTCGGCCCACGCCAGCAGCTCGTCGCTGACCACCGTGGATTCCTGGCCGGAGATGTCGATGCCGGCCTCGCCCATGGCGGCGATGGCGCGCGGGTTCTGGCCGTGGGCCTCGATGCCGGCGGAGTCGAAGTGCAGGCCGGGGCCGGCCAGGTGGCGGCCCCAGCCCTCGGCCATCTGGCTGCGGCAGGAGTTGCCGGTGCACAGGAACAGGACGTTCATGGTTCGCCCCTTCAGCCGCAGCAGGAGGACGAGGAGGGCGCCTCGGGTGCCGGCGCGCAGCAGGCGCTGCCCCCGGCCGCCTCCGCCTCGCCGAACAGGGGCGCCTCGCCCAGGGTATGGAAGGTCTCCCAGGCGATGCCCTGGGGGTCCGTCACCCAGTACTTGTCGGAGCGGGCGTAGCAGCAGGTGGTGCCCTCCTGTTTGACCCCGGCAATTTCGGCGTCTGACAGGCGCGCCTCGATCGCCGCCCGCTCGCCCTCGGAGCCGGCCTGCAGGCCCACGTGATCCAGGCCGGCGGCCCGCCCGCGGGCGGAGATGGCGAAATTGACCGCCGGGTCGGTCAGCTCCCACTTGGCGTAGTCGGGCTTGGTCACCGCCGGCTCGGCGCCGAACAGGGCGCTGTAGAAGGCGATGTTGCGGTCCAGGTCGTCGACGGCGATATGCATGTGGAAACGGTTCATGGCGGGTTCCTTGGGATTCAGGCGCAGCAGGTGTTGTCGGGCCGGTCGGGCATGGCGTGCAGGGCCCGGCGGTCGTCGGCGAAGGGTGCGGCGGCGGCCTGCGCCCAGTCGTCGATCACCGCCGCCGCCCAGTCCGGCAGCTCGGGGTGGAGCCGGTAGTGCATCCAGGTGCCGCGGCGGTGCGAATCCACCACCCCGGCCTGGCGCAATTGGCCCAGGTGGCGGGAGACCTTGGGCTGGGCCTGGTCCAGGGCGTAGGTCAGCTCGCACACGCACAGCTCGCCCTCGGCGTGCAGCAGGGCCAGGCAGCGCAGGCGGGTGTCATCGCCCAGGGCGCGGAAAAAGGTGGCGGCATCCATGAGCAACCCTCCGAAGGACTCTCTGCGAGTATATCTGGAAATCCGCATATATCAATGGCCGCATATATTCGGGGACAGCCAACCCCCTCCGGGGCATCCGGGCTCAGCCCGAGCGCGGCCCGAGCAGGATGATCCCGGCCCCGGCCAGGCACAGCGCACCGCCGACCAGATCCCAGCGGTCCGGCATGCGGCCCTCCACCGCCCACAGCCAGGCCAGCGATGACAGGATGTAGACGCCGCCATAGGCGGCGAAGGCGCGCCCGGCGAAGTCGGCGTCGATGCGGGTGAGCAGGAAGGCGAAGGCGGCCAGGGCGAGCAGGCCGGGCACCAGCCACCAGGGGCTGCGCCCCAGGCGCAGCACGGCCCAGAAGGCGAAGCAGCCGGCGATCTCGCCGGCGGCGGCGCCCAGGTAGATGGCCAATGGCCGCAGCGCCGCGGTCACGGCCTCCATGCCCGCGCCCCCTTCAACCGATAACCCCGGCGGCGCGCAGCAGGGCCCAGGCGCCGAAGGCCAGGAACAGGGCGCCGGCGCCGCGGTGGACCCACCTCGCCGGCAGCCGCCGCAGCAGGGTGGCGCCCGCCGCCACCCCCAGCACCGACACCGCCCACAGCGCCAGGGTGCCGCCCACCAGCACCGCCCAGGTCTCGCCGGTGGCCGCGGCCATGGCCACCATGGCCAGCTGCGTCTTGTCGCCCAGCTCGGCCACGAAGATCAGGCCGAAGCTGGCCGCGGCCACCCGCCACCAGCCGGCCGCCGCCACCGCCTCGGCGGCCGCCTCGGCCTCGTCGCCGGCGCGCCAGATGTGCACCCCGAAGGCCAGGAACAGCAGGCCCGCCACCAGCAGGATGGCGGCCTCCGGCACCAGGTCATAGAGGGCGGCGCCCACGCCCACGGCCAGCACGTCGAGCACCAGAAAGGCGGCGCAGATCCCGGCCAGCACCGGTCCGGCGCGGTGGCGGTGGGCCAGCGACATGGCCACCAGCTGGGTCTTGTCGCCGAGCTCGGCGAGGAACAGCAGGGCGAAGGCGGAGGCGGTGGTGGCCGGACTCACGGCGGACTCCCATGGGCGGGGGCCCGGCAGTATGACAGAGGCCCCGGTCTGGGCCCACGCCCCCGGCGCGGGCTAGAATTCCCCCTCCCCCAACGGAGTCCGTCATGAGCGCCGACACCCCCCTGCCCTGCCACGTCATCGCCGGCCCCCTCGGGGTGGGCAAGACCACCGCCATCCTCGACTACCTGCGCCGCCACGCCGGCGAGCAGCAGGTGGGCGTGCTGGTCAACGACTTCGGGCCGGTGGGCCTGGACGGCGCCATCCTGGAGGGCGAGGCCGGCGGCGACGGCCTGCAGGTGACCACGGTGCCCGGCGGCTGCGTCTGCTGCGCCGCCGCCGAGGGCTTGGTCACCAGCCTGCAGCGGCTGCTGGCCATGGACCTGGACCGGCTGATCATCGAGCCCAGCGGCATGGCCGACCCGGCCCAGGTGCTGCACCTGCTGCGCCAGGTCGCCGCCGCATCCCGGCTCGAGCTGCGCCCCACCATCGCCCTGCTCGACCCCGGCGACTTCGACGCCGAGCGCGGCCAGCCGAGCCCCTACTTCCGCCTCATGGCGAGCGCCGCCGACATCCTCGTGCTCAACCGCGCCGACACCGCCGAGCCCGGGGCGGCCGAGGCCTTCCGGGCCTGGGCGCAGGCCCTGGACCCGGCGCCGCTGGCGGTGGCGGTCACCGAGCAGGGACGGCTGGCCGACGACTGGTTCGCGCTCACCGATCCGCCCCGCGGCGGTGCCGGTCACGACCATTCGGCCGGCGCCCACGACCCGGCCGAGCGCACCGGCGGCCTGACCTGGCCGGCGGCGACGGTGTTCGACCACGGCCGGCTGGTGCAGGTGCTCACGGCCGCTGCCGGGGAGGGCGTGGACGGCATCGCGATCCGCCGGCTCAAGGGCATCTTCCGCACCGACCGCGGCTGGTTCGTGATGCAGATCGGCGACGGCCGGCTGTCGGTGCGCGAGACCCCGGCGCGGCGCGACAGCCGGGTGGACTGGGTGAGCGAGGGCGGCACGGTGAGCGCCGAGCGCATGACCGCCCTGCTGGAAGAAAAGGAGCCGGAAGGGGGCTGATCGGGCCCGGCGCCGTGGCATGATCGGGGAGGGATCCCTGCCGGAGGCCGCCGCCGTGCCGTTCACCGAGCCCCAGTTCTTCGCCGTCCTGGCCGCCTACAACCAGGCCCTCGGCCTGCCGGTCCTGGCCGGGCTGCAGGCCCTGGCGCTGGCCGCGCCGGTGCTTCTCGCCGGCCGCCGCGGCGCCGCCCGGCGCGCGGGGGCGGCCCTGCTCGCCGGCTTCTGGGCGCTCATGGGCGCCGGCTACCAGTGGGCCTTCTTCGCCGCCATCAACCCGGCGGCCTGGGCCTTCGGCGCCGCCTTCCTAGCGCAGGCCGTCCTGCTCGCCTGGTACGGCGCCGTGCGCGACCGCCTGCGGCTGGCGCCGCTGGGCCCGCTACGGGCGGCGACAGCAGGCCTGCTGGGCGCCTACGCCCTCCTGATCTATCCGGCCCTCGCCCTGGCGCTGCATCCCTACCCCGCCACGCCCCTGCCCGGCGCGGCCCCCTGCCCCACCACCATCCTCACCCTGGCCGTGCTGCTGGCCGCCGGCGGCGGGGTGTTCTGGCGGCTGGCGGCGGTGCCCCTGGCATGGAGCGCCGTGGGCGGCAGCGCCGCCTGGCTGCTGGGGGTCCTCCCCGACTACGGGCTGGTCGTCGCCGGGCTGGCAGCGCTGGCGCTGGGACGGCCGCGCGCGGCCCGGGCAGGCTAGGCGGCGGCCGCCCGCCACACCGTCAGGGCCAGCAGCAGCAGGCCGGTGATCACCGCGGGGGCGGCGAGCAGGCGCAGCAGGGCGGGCGGCATGGCGCGCCGCGCCGGCATCACCAGGGCGGCGGCGACCGCGAAGGCGGCGAAGCTGTAGCGCAGGCCCTCGGCCACCGCCACCAGGGCCCCGGCGGCGGCCGCGGCGTCGGCGGCGCCCAGGTAGCCGGCCAGGTAGTAGACGGTGCCGGCCGCGAACACCGCCCCCACCAGGGCCGCCATGAGGGCGGCGGCGAGCAGGAAGTTGTGCAGGGCGGTCACTGTCCCCCCTCCCCGCCCAGGCGCCCCTGGACCATGGACGACGCCAGCTCGCGCTCGGCCTCGCGCCCCACCTTGCGCGCCTCGTGGGCGCGCGCCGCCGGATCCTGCAGGCGCCCGGCCAGCTCGATCGCGGCGGCATTGAGCGCCAGCGAGCGCTTGCCGATCTGGCGCAGGGCCCAGCCGACGCCCTTGCGCACGCGCTCGCGGGGGTCGTCGGCGCCGGCGTCGATCAGCGGCCAGAAGCCGGCGAAGGCGTCGTCGGCGGCGGCCTCGTCGTGCAGCGCCAGGCTGGCCATGAGCACGAAGCCGGCGCGGCGCACCAGCTGCTCCTCGCGCTGCGCCCACTCGGCCGCCTTGGCCCAGGCCGGCGCGGCGCGCCAGAACAGGTTGGCGCAGGCCTGGTCCACCAGGTCCCAGGAGTCGAAATCGGCCGCCCAGGCCTCCATCAGATCGGCGTCCACCGCCGCCGGGGCGGCCACCATGGTGGCCAGCAGGCGCGCCTCGTGGATGCCCGAGGCCCACAGCGCCAGCGCCAGCTCGTGGTCGCTGCCCAGCTCGCGGGCGAGCGCGCGCAGCCGGGGCACGCGCACGCCCAGGGCGTGATCGGTGCGGATGCCGAGGTGGGCCATGGACTCGCGGGCCCCGGGCTCCACCTCGGCGCGCAGGCGCTCGATGACGGTGTCGGCATCCATGGGAAAGGCGACCGGTGGGTGGCGGACAGGGGGCCCTATTCTGCCTGCCCCGGCCCGCCGGTTACAGGGCGGCCAGCTCGCCGGGGTCGGAGCCGGCGGCGGGGCCCTTGGCCTCGGGAAGCACAGCGGACAGCGACAGGATGCGCCACAGCTGAGCGCCGGCGCCGTCGTCGGCGGTGAACAGCAGCTGGCCCTCGAAGGGGGTGAATGCGGCCGGGTCCGAGCCGATCCCGTCGGCCTGGTTGATGTCGGCGATGCGCCCGGTCCCGCCCGGTGTCCCGTCGGATTTCCAGGGCTCGGCGCCGCTGCTGCCGTCGTCAGCGCTGAACACCAGCGTGCCGCCGTAGTCGGTCAGGTGCCGGGGGTTGGAGGAGCCGCTGCCGTTGATGTCCTTGACGATCCCGGTCCCGCCCGCGTTGCTCTTGAACAGCTCCACCCCCGACCCCCTGTCCGCCGCGAAGAAGAGGGTGGAAAGACCCCCTACAACCTGGAAATTCTGGGGGTTCGAGCTGGCGGAGGTGGAGGTGGAGTTCAGGTCGATGAGATTGGCGGTGGCGGTGCTGGCCTTCCAAAGCTCCCGCCCATGGATGCCGTCGTTGGCGCTGAAATAGACCCTACCGTTGAAGGCGGTCAGGAACCTGGGATCAGAGCCTCCGCCAGAATTGATGTCCTTTACCCGGTTGGTACCCGAGGCCGTGCCGTCGGAGTGGAACAGCTCCACCCCGCTGCTGCCGTCCGTGGCGGCAAAGAACAGCTCGCCGTTCACATCGGTCAGGTAAGCAGGATCGGAGCCGGCCCCACCGATGTTGATGTCCGCCACCATGGCGGTGCCGGACTGGGTACCGTCGGTCTTCCACAGCTCA
>DATFLO010000105.1:0-3906 GCA_035267605.1 Gammaproteobacteria bacterium | reverse complement strand
GCGTCCAGCTTCTCCTTGACGATCTGGTTCACCTGCTGCGGGTTGGCCTTGCCCCCGGTCTTCTTCATGACCTGGCCGACGAAGAAGCCGAGCACCTTGTCCTTGCCGTCGAGGTACTGCTGGACCTGGCCCTCGTTCTCGCCGATGACCTCGTCCACGGTGGCCTCGATGGCGGACGTATCCGTTATCTGCTGGAGGCCCTCGCGCTCGATGACGGTGTCGGGGTCGACGCCCTCGGCGTACATGGGCTCGAACACCTGCTTGGCGATCTTGCCCGAGATGGTCTCGTCCTCGATGCGCTGGACGAGCAGGCCCAGGTTCTCGGCCGAGACGGGCGAGGCGGTGATGTCAGTGCCGTCCTTATTGAGCGCGCCGAGCAGCTCCACCATGGTCCAGTTGGCGGCCAGCTTGGGATCGGCGCCGGTGCCGGTAACCCGCTCGTAGTAGTCGGCCAGCTCACGGCTGGTGGTGAGCACCGAGGCGTCGTAGTCCTTCAGGCCGTACTCGGCCATGAAGCGCTCGCGCTTGGCGTCGGGCAGCTCGGGCAGCGAGCCCCGGGCCTCGTCCACCAGGGTCTGGGGCACATCCAGCGGCAGCAGGTCCGGGCACGGGAAGTAGCGGTAGTCGTTGGCCTCCTCCTTGGAGCGCATGGAGCGGGTCAGGCCCTGGTCGGCATCCCACAGCCGGGTCTCCTGCACCACGTGGCCGCCGTCCTCGAGCACCTCCTGCTGGCGCGCCATCTCGTAGGTGATGGCGCGCTCCACATTGCGGAAGGAGTTGAGGTTCTTGAGTTCGGCGCGGGTGCCGAGCTCCTCGGTGCCCTTGGGCCGGATGGAGACGTTGGCGTCGCAGCGGAAGGAGCCTTCCTGCATGTTGCCGTCGCAGATCTCCAGGTAGCGCACGATGGAGTGCAGCTTCTTGAGGTAGGCCACGGCCTCGGCCGGCGAGCGCATGTCGGGCTCGGAGACGATCTCGATCAAGGGGGTGCCGGTGCGGTTGAGGTCGATGGCGGTGATGCCCTCGCCGAAGCCCTCGTGCAGGGACTTGCCGGCATCCTCCTCCATGTGGATGCGGGTGATCCCCACCGTCTTGGGCTCGCCGTCCTCGGGCTCGGTGCGCAGGCGGCCGTGCTCGATGATGGGCAGCTCGTACTGGGAGGTCTGGTAGCCCTTGGGCAGGTCCGGGTAGAAGTAGTTCTTGCGCGCGAACACCGAGCGCGGCCGCACCTCGGCCTCCACCGCCAGCCCCATCATCACCGCCATGCGCACCGCCTCGCGGTTGAGCACCGGCAGCGTGCCGGGCATGCCCAGACACACCGGGCAGGTCTGGGTATTGGCCTCCGCGCCGTACTGGGTGGAGCAGCCGCAGAACAGCTTGGAGGCCGTGGCCAGCTGGGCGTGGACCTCGAGTCCGATGACCGGTTCGAATTCCATTGACAAGTGCCTACACGCTCTCGGGGATGCGGGTGTGCCAGTCGGTGGCCTGCTGGTAGCGGTGCGCGGCGCCCAGCAGCAGGTCCTCGCGGAAGAAGTCGGCCATCAGGTGCATGCCCACCGGGCGGCCGTTGTCGGCGAAGCCGCACGGGAACGAGATGCCGGGCACCCCGGCCAGGTTGGCGGCGGTGGTGTAGAGGTCGGACAGGTACATGGCGATGGGGTCGGCCGACTTCTCGCCGATGTCGAAGGCGGCCGTGGGGCTGGTGGGCCCCGCGATCAGGTCCACCTCCTCGAAGGCTTGCGCGAAGTCGTCGCGGATCCGGGTGCGGACCTTCTGGGCCTTGAGGTAGTAGGCATCGAAGTAGCCCGCCGACAGCACGAAGGTGCCCACCATGACGCGCCGCTGCACCTCGGCGCCGAAGCCCTCGGCGCGCGTGGACTCGTACATGTCGATGAGGTTCTCCGGATCCGCGGTGCGGTGGGTGTAGCGCACGCCGTCGAACCGGGCCAGGTTACTGGAGGCCTCGGCCGCCGAGATCACCTGGTAGGTGGGGATGGCGAAGGGGTAGTGCGGCAGGTGGATCTCGCGGATCTCGGCGCCGAGCTCGCGATACTGGTCCAGGGCCGCCTTGACCGCCTTCTCCACGTCCGGGGCCAGGCCTTCGGTGAAGAACTCGGCGGGCACGCCGATGACCTTGCCGGCCAGGTCCGCCTCCAGCCCGCTCACGTAGTCGTCCACCGGGCGGTCGACGCTGGTGGAGTCGCGCTCGTCATGGCCGGCCATGGCCCCGAGCATGTGGGCACAGTCCTCGGCGCTCTGGGCCATGGGCCCGGGCTGGTCGAGGCTGCTCGCGAAGGCCACCAGGCCATAGCGCGAGCAGCGGCCGTAGGTGGGCTTGAGCCCGGTGATGCCGCACAGGGCGGCGGGCTGGCGGATGGAGCCGCCGGTGTCGGTGCCGGTGGCACCACTCGCCAGGCGGGCGGCCACGGCCGCCGCCGAGCCGCCGCTGGAGCCGCCGGGGACGGCGTTGTCGCCCCACGGGTTGGTCACCGGCCCGAAGTAGCTGGTCTCGTTGGACGAGCCCATGGCGAACTCGTCCATGTTGGTCTTGCCCACCACCACCGCGCCTGCCTCGGCCATGCGCGCCACCACCGTGGCGTCGAAGGGCGAGCGGTAGTGCTCCAGCATCCGCGAGGCGCAGGTGGTGCGGCCCTCGGTGGTGGCCAGGATGTCCTTGTGGGCGATGGGCACGCCCTCCAGCGGCCGCGCATCGCCGGCCGCCAGGCGCCGGTCGGCGGCGTCGGCGGCGGCCAGGGCGCTGTCGCGGAAGGCCTGGGTAAAGCTGTTGAGCTTGGGATCCAGCTGCTCGATGCGGTCGAGATAGGCCTGGGTGATCTCCCGGCTGGAGAACTCCTTGTCCCGCAGGCCCTGCCGGATGCGGCTCAGGGACAGATCGCGAACCACTGTGCGTCCTCGGTCTTGTGCTCGGCGCGGTCGTCGGAGGCGGGAGGCGGTGGGCTCATTCCACCGAGCGCGGCACCCGGTAGTAGCCCTCCACCACGTCGGGGGCGCTTTGCTGCAACCGCTCCCGGTCCGGCTCGTTGGTCACCTCGTCCGCCCGCAGCGGCTGGGCGATGTCGAGCGGGTGGGCGAGCGGCTCGACGTCGGCGGTGTCCACCTGCTCGATCTGGTCGATCAGGTCCAGCACCCGGGAGAGGTCCTCGGCCGCGTCGGCCGCCTGCTCGGGCTCGAGGCGGAGGCGGGCGAGGTGCGCGACCTGCTCGGTGGTCTCACGGTCCAGGGCCATGGCGGCGCCTCCTCCTGGCCAGCTCCCGCCGGGGAGCCGGTATGGGGTGGAAGGATCTTCCGGGCCGGCGATGCGCCGGGGCGGCGATTTTCCGGATCGGCAAACTGGCGAAGCTACCACACCCCCCGTTCGCGCTCAACGGCCGGGGCCGGGCGCAGGCCCGCCGTGCGATTTCCCTTGACGCCCCGGCAGCCGGCGTGGGATTACCGGGGCAGCGTCGCGGGGCCGGCCCGCGCGAGCCTCGAAGGGGGCCGCGCGCGGTGATAGGATTGCCCCCTGCGCGCGGGTGCGCACGGAACCGGGCCGCGAAATTGCCGCCGGCCGGCCCCGCTGCTACCCTAAGTTAGCCTTCACTTTCGCCAACGAGCGCCGTCTTGCTGCACCGGCCACCCAGGCTGGAGGGCGGTACCGCAGTCGCAACCGGTTCCTTGGGGGGGACCGCACCGGGAGGATAGGACGCGGATGTTTCTCGACCGCTTGATGGGGGTTTTCTCCAGCGACCTGGCCGTGGATCTGGGCACGGCCAATACACTGATCTTCGTGCGCGGCAAGGGCATCGCCCTGTCCGAGCCCTCCGTCGTCGCCATCCGCGAGGGCGAGCGCGGCATGAAGCGAATCCAGGCCGTGGGCAACGAGGCCAAGGAGATGCTCGGCCGCACCCC
>DATFLO010000104.1:0-3395 GCA_035267605.1 Gammaproteobacteria bacterium | reverse complement strand
TGGAACGGTCGGCCCGCCGGCGGCCGGGTAGGGGGCCCTGTCGTTACCTGCAGGAGCGGTCAGTGACCGCTCCTGCAGCCCCCGGCCTGACCGTGGCGGCCCGGCCTCCCGCGACGCATGGACAGCGCCCCCGGGGGCCGGGCGGGGCAACGGGGTCATTTTCGCAGATTTGGGCCCCGCCATGCATGGCGGGGATGCCGTTGGCGGTCCGGCCTCAGCCGCAGCGCCCCCTGCACCGCCCGCCTATTGCGGCCACAGCCAGGCGGCCCCGCGCACGCCGCCGGAATCGCCGTGCACCGGCGGCACCAGGCGGGTCACCACGCGGTCGGAGAACACGAACGGCCCCCAGCGCTCGGGGACGCGCCGGTAGAGGTCGGCGATGTTGCCCATGCCGCCGCCGAGCACGATCACGTCCGGGTCCAGGATGTTGATGACGTGGGCCAGGGCGCGGGCCATGCGGTGGACGTAGCGGTCGAGGCTGGCGCGGCAGCCGGGATCCCCCTCCCCCGCCGCCGCGGCGATGTCCTCCGGGCTCCGCTCGGCGCCGGTGGCGCGGCGATGGTCGGCGGCCAGGCCGGGCCCGGACAGGAAGGTCTCGATACAGCCGCGCCGGCCGCAGTAGCACTCGGGGCCGGGGGCCTCCTCTGCCGTCGGCCACGGCAGCGGGTTGTGCCCCCACTCGCCGGCGATGGCGTTGGCCCCGGTGAGCACCCGGCCGTCCACGGTGATGCCGGCGCCGGTGCCGGTGCCAGCGATCACCCCGAACACCACGCCCTCCCCCGCCCCGGCGCCGTCGGCGGCCTCGGACAGGGCGAAGCAGTTGGCATCGTTGGCCACCCGCACCTCCCGCCGCAGGCGCTCGCCCAGGTCGCGGTCGAGGGGCCGGCCGATGAGCCAGGTGGAGTTGGCGTTCTTGACCAGCCCGGTGGCCGGGGAGACGGCCCCGGGGATGCCCACGCCCACCGTGCCCGGTTTGCCCAGCTCGGCCTCGGCGGCCTCCACCAGCCCGGCGATGGTCGCCACGGTGGCGGCGTAGTCGCCGCGCGGGCTGTCCACCCGGCGGCGCAGGACCTCGCGCGGGCCTTCGAGGGCGACGATCTCGGTCTTGGTGCCGCCCAGGTCCACGCCCAGCCGCAGACCGCTCACCCGACCACCCACCCCTGGGCTCGATCACCCACCGTTCGCACCTTCATCGCCCGGACCGGACCCAGGGGTGGGTGGTCGGGTGAACACCCGCTCCAGGAAGGCGCGGGCCGCGGCATAGATGCCGGGCGCCTTGCTGCCGCGCGGACCGGCCACGTTGAGCACGCGCACCCGCTCGTCGCCCAGCCAGGCGCGCACCGCCTGCGGATCGGGGTCCTCGTCCAGCGGCACCAGCAGGTAGGGCCGCCTCTCCCGCTCCAGGAAGCGCACGGTCAGGGCGGTGCCGCCCTCCAGCGGCCCCCAGGTCAGCACCAGGGTGGCGTCGGCTTCGCGCACGTTCCAGGCGGTGCGCTGCTCGTAACCCGCCTCCGGGGTCTCGCTGAGGGGATAGGCGGGATCCAGCGGGCCGTCCTCGGCGCGGCGCCCGGCCGGACACCAGCCGCCGACGGCCACTCCGGACACCCGGCCGGCGTCCAGCGCGGCGCGGTCGACCCCGGTCTGGCCGCCGGAAATGACCTTCTCCAGGGCGAGCGCGGGCAGGGTCACGGGAACAGGGCGAGCACGCCGGTGTAGCCGTACAGGCGGTTGCCGGAGATCTCGCCGTTACAATAGAAGCCGGCCAGGGGGATGTCCCCCAGCTCCTCGGCGATCAGGCGCAGCTCGTTGGAGTCCTCGCCGAACAGGGCGTCGCCGCGGCCGACGCAGGAGAAGTAGAGACCGCCGCGGGCGCTGCCTCCCGCCCGCTCCAGCGTCTCGCGCGCCATGCGCCGCAGGTCGTCGCGGGCGGTATTGCCGTCGCGCCGGCAGAACATGACCTCCTCGCCCGCGGCCACCTCCTCGCCGATGCCCACCACCTGCTTCTGCGTGTTCACCCCCATGAGGTTGCGCACCAGGTAATCGCCGCTGTCCGGCCCGCCCTGGGGCAGGCCGGCGAAGATGTAGCCGGCCGCCTTGTCCAGGTCGCGCGCCAGCAGCTCGCCGATGTCCTCGTAGAACACCTCCAGCGCCGGGCGGCCGTCCAGCCCGACCAGGGCGTTGCCGTCGGCCTGGGTGACGGTGCGGCGCGGCCCGATGGGGGTGCAGCCCTGGGTCAGGCCACTGACCATGGCCACCTCCTCGGACAGCAGCAGCCCCGACAGGCCGCCCTCGGTGAGCCCCCCGGCCACCTGGGGATAGGCGCGCTTGAGGGTGGAGGTGATGCCGCCCACCAGGAAGCCGTTCGGCAGCTCGGCCGGCAGCTCGTGGATCAGCCGGGGGACCTCGGGATTGCGCGGGTCGCCGTGGACCACGGCGTTGACCGCCTGGCGGCCGCCGTACCAGGGGCCCAGCTCGGCGCGCAGCTCCGTCAGGTCCCCGGTCACGGTGGGCATGACGCGGACGGCCTCCTCCGGGAAGGCGGCCACCATCACCACCAGCCCCGGGACCATGTGGTACTCCACGCCGCTGGCGCAGACCCCGGCGCCGATGGTGCCCAGCCACTGGCCGATTCCGGTGGACGCGCGCAGGTAGTCGGCGATGGCGCCGAGCTCGTCGCCCCACTCGTCGGTGGCGTAGACGAAGCCCACGTTGGCGTCGCCGGGCACCTCGCCCACCTGCTCCAGGCAGGCGTCGGCGGCGTCGCGCCACAGCGGGCCGCCCGCGTGGCCGGCGCGGAAGTGTTGCATGACCGGATCCTGTGTGGTGGCGGTCGCGGACGGGTATTGTACCCGCCCGCGCCGGAGGCCCACCAGGGAGCCTCGGCCCGGACGCACGAGGGGCCGGCCCCGCGGGACCGGCCCCGAACAAAAACGGGGCGCTGCCTTGGCAGCGCCCCGAAGGACAGCCCGTGAGGCTAGGCCTCAGTCATCCGGCGCATGCAGGTTGTCCGGGCTGCAGTTGAAGATCACGTCGCGGTACTGCAGCTCGCTCGGCTTGGCGTCGTCCACATCCAGGCAGCCGTTGCGGTAGGCGCCGCCGGCCACCGTGTCATCGGTGATGATGGAGCGGTAGATGTGGCCGCGGTAGCCCTCGCGGTGCAGGGCACCGGTGGAGTCCACCGAGGTCTTGCCCTCGTTGCCCAGCAGGGTGACGTTCATCAGGATCGGCTCGCTGTACGGCGTGGCGTCGAAGTTGTCGCCGTTGCCGTCGGTCTCCATGGAGCGGTTGCCGTTGGCGGTGCCGGTGCGGACGATGGCGTACTGGATCCAGCCGCGGAAGCCGAGGTCCTGGTCCAGGCCGTCGTCATCCTGACCGTTGACGAGGATGTACTTGAT
>DATFLO010000103.1:0-2038 GCA_035267605.1 Gammaproteobacteria bacterium | reverse complement strand
CCAGCGGGTCTCCACCTCCGTGGGATCGTAGGTCTTGGGAAGCTCGGGGGATGGCTGCGTCATGGGATCCTCATATGCGGGCCGGGCGGCACGGCGGCCGGGAGCGCCGCCGGGTGCGGAACCAAAAAACCCCCGACCCGGGGGTTCAGGGGTTCGGAAACGGCAGGGGGACGAGGGGGCCGGCCCCTATTCCCCCCGCTTGATGCGCTCGATCTCGGCCGCGGCCAGCTCGCGCAACAGCTCCGGCAGCCGCTCCTGCAGGTACCCCTGCAGGGCCTCGCGGATGCGGGGCTCGAGGGCCTCGGCCAGGCGGCTGTCGAGGTCGGCGGTGGCGCGGGCCACCTGGTCGCGCACGGTGGTCTCCACCGCCTCGCGCACGGCCTCGTCGTCGGCGGCGCCGGCGGCCTGGGCGGCGGGCGGCTCGGGGGTGGCCGGTGGCGACGGCACCTCGTCCATGGCTGGCTCCTCGGCGGGGGGGGCGGGCTCGGCGGCGCTCGCCGGCCCCTCCTCCCAGTCGAAGGTGAGCCCGTCGTCGTCGCCCGCCGGGCTCTCGTTGCCGGACTCGGGGGCGGCGTCGAAGGCGGGCTCCGGGCCGCTGTCCGGCGCCCCGGATTCCGCGGCCTCCGGCTCGGGGGCGGGCCCTTCCGCGGGCTCCGGCGCGGCGGCAGCGCCTTCCTCGACCACGTCGGTCAGGACCAGCTCGTCCTCGCCGCTGTCGCCGGCCTCCTCCGGGTCGGCCCCTTCGGAGGTGGCCTGGCCCTCCTCGGGCTTCTCCTCCTCGAGGATGCTGCGCAGGCTGGTCAGGATCTCGTCCATGCTGACGTCGTCGGAGGCCTGATTTCCGGAGGCCTGGTTTTGGGAGGCCTGGTTTTCGGAGGCCTGGGCCTCGTCGCGCTTGTGTTCAGCCATTGTATCGAACCCGTTGCGGCTGGCCGTGTGGGGGAACGGCGTAGCCGCACCAGTATCGGTTCCGGGCTGAGCCCCTGTCAATTCGCCTGCAGGTCGTGCACATGCAGGTCGTGGCCGGCATCGCGGTAGCGGGCGTAGCGGTCGCGGGCGGCGCTGCGGCCCTCGGGGTCGGCGGGGACGAAATCGGCGACGCGCTCGTAGCGGTCCAGGCAGTCCTCGGGCGGCGCCGAGGCGCAGACCAGGACGGCGGCGCCCTCCGGGTCGGCGCAATCGCCGGCCAGCACCACCGGCTCCGGGAAGTCCGGGTCGCGGCGCTCGCGGACGGCATGGGGGACGAAGGCGTTCTGCCGGAAGGTCCACAGGCGCCGGTCCAGCTCCGCCAGCCGGGACTCGTCGGCGGCGAAGAGCCGCACCCGGTAGCCGGCGCGGTAGGCCTTGCCGGTCACCAGGCAGGCGGCCTGGAGCGGGTCGCCGGCGCTGAGGCGGTAGAAGTCGATGCGGCTCACCCGCCGGCCCGCTCCACCAGGTACTGGCTGAGCATGCGCACCGGATGACCGGTGGCGCCCTTGTTGTCGCCGCTCTTCCAGGCCACGCCGGCGATGTCGATGTGGGCCCACTCGTAGTCCTCGGTGAACCGGGACAGGAAGCAGCCGGCGGTGATGGTGCCCGCCTCGCGGCCGCCCACGTTCTTCATGTCGGCGAAGTTGCTCTTGAGCTGCTCCTGGTACTCGTCCCACAGGGGCAGCTGCCAGCCGCGCTCGCCGGTCTCGTCGCCGGCGTCGGCCAGCTCGCGCACCAGGCGGTCGTTGTTGCCCATGAGGCCGGCCGCCTGGCTGCCCAGGGCGACGATGCAGGCGCCGGTCAGGGTGGCCATGTCGATGACCGTCTCGGGCTGGTAGCGCTGCACCCAGTGCAGGGCGTCGGCCAGCACCAGGCGGCCCTCGGCGTCGGTGTTGATGACCTCGATGGTCTGGCCGGACATGGCGGTGAGGATGTCGCCGGGCCGGTAGGCCTTGCCGTCGGGCAGGTTCTCGGCGGCGGCCACCACCCCCACCACGTTGACGGCCAGGCCCAGCTCGGCGATGGCGCGGAGGGTGCCGAAGACGCTGGCGGCCCCGCACATGTCGTA
>DATFLO010000102.1:0-10959 GCA_035267605.1 Gammaproteobacteria bacterium | reverse complement strand
TATGAACGCAGGAAAGCGCCGCATGGCCGCATCCGACCGCATCGCCGTGTTCTTCGCCACCTCCGGCCGCAGCGGGGTGGACCGCCTGCTGCGCCATCTGCTGCCGGAGATGGCGCGCCGCGGCCAGGCGGTGGATCTGCTGCGGGTGCGCGGCCACGGCCCCGAGCTGAGCGAGCACCCCGAGGGGCTGCGCGTGGTCGACCTGGGCGCCGCGCACGTGCCCACCGCGCTGCCGGCCCTGGTGCGCTACCTCCGGCGCGAGCGGCCGGCGGTGCTGTTCTCCGGCAAGGACCGGGTCAACCGCGCCGCCTATCTGGCCCGCCGGCTGGCGGGCGCGGAGCTGCGCCAGGTGTTCCGCTACGGCACCACGCCCTCGGTGGCCCTGCCGCGCCGGCCCATCCCCGAGCGCTGGCTGCAGGCCTGGTCCCTGCCGCGCCTGTACCGCCGCGCCGACCGCGTGCTGGTACCGTCGGAGGGGGTGCGCCGCGACCTCATCGAGACCTTCGGCGTGCCCGCCGAGCGGGTGGCGGCAGTGGCCAGTCCGGTGATCGATGCCCGCCTGCTCAGCGAGCCCCGCCCGCGCCCGGACCATCCCTGGTTCGCCGCCGGCGAGCCGCCGGTGGTGCTGGGCGTGGGCGAGCTGTCGCGGCGCAAGGATTTCGCCACCCTGCTGCGCGCCTTCGCCCGCCTGCGCGCCCGGCGCCCCTGCCGCCTGGTGCTGCTGGGCGAGGGGCGGGAGCGTGCGGCGCTGGAGGCGCTGGCGGCCGAGCTGGGGGTGGCCGCCGACGTGGACCTGCCCGGCTTCCGGGCCGATCCCTATCCGTTCATGGCCCACGCCGGGGTGCTGGCGCTGACCTCGCGCTGGGAGGGGCTGGGCTTCGTGCTGATCGAGGCCATGGCCCTGGGCACGCCGGTGGCCGCCACCGACTGCCCCAGCGGGCCGCGCGAGCTGCTCGCCGAGGGCGCGCTGGGTCCGCTGGTGGCGGTGGGCGACTGGCGGGCCCTGGCCGACGCCCTCGATCGCACCCTGAGCGAGCCCCCGGACCCGGATTCCCTGCGGCGGGCCGCGGCGCGCTACGAGATCGGCGCGGCCACCGAGGCCTACCTGGCCGAGCTGGCCCCGCGTGTGTGATAGCCTTTCCCCCTCTGCCGCGCCGAGGACCCGAGACCCCATGCACCTGCCCGATTTCGGCCGCGCCCGCCTGCTGGTGGCCGGCGACCTCATGCTCGACCGCTACTGGTCCGGGGCCACCGGCCGCATCTCGCCGGAGGCGCCGGTTCCGGTGGTGCGCGTGGAGGGCGAGGAGGTGCGCCCCGGCGGTGCCGGCAACGTGGCCCTGAACGCGGCAGCGCTGGGCGCCTCCGTGCGCCTGACCGGGTTCACCGGCGCCGACGCCGAGGCCGACGCCCTGGCCGGGGCGCTGGCCGCCGGCGGGGTGGACTGCGGCTTCCTGAGCGACCCGGCCATGCGCACCCTGGTCAAGCTGCGCGTGCTGAGCCGCCACCAGCAGCTCATCCGCCTGGACTTCGAGGACGGCCTCGCCGCCTGCGACACCGCCCGCCTGGCCGAGGGCTTCGAGGCCGAGATGGCCGAGGTGGACGCGGTGGTGCTGTCCGACTACGGCAAGGGCACCCTGGCCGGGGTGGAGAACCTCATCGCCCGGGCCCGGGCGGCCGGCAAGCCGGTGCTGGTGGACCCCAAGGGAACCGACTTCGGCCGCTACCGGGGCGCCACCGCCATCACCCCCAACCGCGCCGAGTTCGAGGCGGTGGTCGGGTCCTGCGCCGACGATGCCGAGCTGGCGCGCAAGGCGGAGGCCCTGCGCGCCGAGCTGGAGCTGCAGGCGCTGCTGGTGACCCGCGGCGAGCGCGGCATGACCCTGGTGCGGGCGGGCGAGGAGGCGGTGCATATCGCCACCCGGGCCCGCGAGGTGTTCGACGTCACCGGCGCCGGCGACACGGTGATCGCCACCCTGGCCGCGGCCCTGGCCGCCGGCGAGGACTGGGAGCCGGCCGTGGCCCTGGCCAACCTGGCCGCCGGCGTGGTGGTGGGGCGACTGGGCACGGTCAGCGTCACCCCGGCCGAGCTGCGCCGCGCCCATCTGGCCGAGCGCGGCGGGCGCAAGCTGGTTGCCGAGGACGAGCTGGTCACCCTCCTGGCCGACGCCCGCGCCCACGGCGAGCGGGTGGTGATGACCAACGGCTGTTTCGACCTGCTGCACGCCGGCCACGTGGCCTACCTGGAGGAGGCCGCCGGGCTGGGCGACCGGCTGATCGTGGCGGTCAACGACGACGCCTCGGTGGCCCGGCTCAAGGGCGGCGACCGCCCGGTCACGCCGCTGGAGCAGCGCATGGCGGTGCTGGCGGGGCTGGCGGCGGTGGACTGGGTGGTGCCCTTCGCCGAGGATACCCCCGAGCGCCTGATCGCACGCGTCGGGCCCGACCTCCTGGTCAAGGGCGGCGACTACCGGCCCGAGGACATCGCCGGCCACGCCGCGGTGACCGCGGCCGGCGGCGAGGTGGCGGTGCTGCCCTTCCGCGTGGGCTGCTCCAGCACCGCAATCATCCACGCCATGCGCGCCGCCGGCGCGCGAGGAGACGAGGAGTGAGCGAGATGACCACGATTGCCCGGGGACCGGTGCGGTCCCTTCTGGCCCCGGCCCTGGCGGCGGCCTGCCTGTCCCTCCTGGTGGGCTGTGCCACCACCAGCGGCGAGGGGGGCAAGGCGGCCCAGGGGTCCGGCGCCTCCCAGGCCCGGGAGAATGGCGAGGCCGGCTCGCAAAAGGCCCCCGACGAGTCCACCAAGGCCGAGCCGCAGACCGGCCAGTTCCTGAAGGCCGAGGGCACCAGCGTGGGCGGTGAGGACTGGGTGGCCGAGATCCACCGGAAGGGCCGCAAGCTGTGGCTGGTCAGCCCCTTCGACGCCGCCACCACCTACGCCATGGTGCGCGCCTCGACCTTCCTGCAGGGGCTGCGGCTGGCCGAGGAGGACTTCGACCATCAGACCTTCACCACCACGCTCGCCTACCACTCCTGGCATCCGGAAAGCGAGGGCGGCTTCGCCCTGACCATGAAGGTGCTTACCAAGGGCTTCGGCAAGGACGCCCGCTACCGCTTCCGGGTCTCGGTGGAGCGGCTCGACGACGACACCGGTAGCCGCGTGGACGTCCGCCAGTTCCGCGAGGTCATGGAGGAGGATCCCAGCCAGGACGTGGGCGACTGGGTCAAGGCGGACAAGCCCGACCCCGAGATCACCCGCGGCTACCTGAAGGGGGTGCAGAAGGCGCTGGGGGACTAGGCTTCGCCCGGTCTCCGCATCCGTGTCGTCGTGAGCCCCGAAAGGGTCGGGGCGTCACCGGGAGGTTGCTTCGTCGCTGCGCTCCTCGCAATGACGGAGCGGTCGCTGCGGGCCGCGGCGCTCTCCCGGGACCAAGCGGCAATCGGGAGATTGCTTCGCTGCGCTCGCAATGACGGCAATCCCCCCTGTCGTCGTTGCGAGCCCCGCCACTAAGCCTGCCCAGGAACCGGGGCCTTAGCCTCGACCCTTCAGGGGCTTGGTGGCGGGGCGTGGCAACCTTCGGGAACGGAGCCTCCGCTTGGGGAGATTGCTTCGCTGCGCCCGCAATGACAGCAATCCCCCCTGCCGTTGTTGCGAGGGCCCGCCAGGGCCCGTGGCAACCTTCGGGAACGGAGCCTCCGCTTGGGGAGATTGCTTCGCGGCCGCTCGCAATGACGCCAATCCCTCCCTGTCGTCGTTGCGAGGTCCCGCCAGGGCCCGTGGCAACCTCCCGGAACGGGGCCTCCGCTTGGGGGATTGCTTCGCTGCGCTCGCAATGACGGCACTTCCGGCTGGGGCCGTAGGCTCCCGCCGTCGTCGCGAATCCCGCCCCTCTCCCGCATCGGGCCTCCCCCGGGAGGTCGCCGCGGCGCTCGCCATGACGGCAACGCGTTCCCGGGCCCCTACAGCGCCTGGTTGGCGAAATCGGCCAGGCGCGAGCGCTCGCCCTGGATCAGGGTGATGTGGCCGCTGTGCTCCCACTCCTTGAAGCTGTCCACCACGTAGGTGAGCCCCGAGTTGGCCTCGGTCAGGTAGGGCGTGTCGATCTGGTTGATGTTGCCCAGGCAGATCATCTTGGTGCCGGGGCCGGCGCGGGTCAGCAGGGTCTTCATCTGCTTGGGCGTGAGGTTCTGGGCCTCGTCGATGATGATCAGGCGGTTGAGGAAGGTGCGTCCGCGCATGAAGTTCAGCGACTTGATGCGGATGCGGTGGCGCAGCAGGTCCTGGCTGACCTGGGCGGCCCAGGAGCTGGCCTCGCCGCCGTTGCCCTTGCCGCCGCTCTTGCCGCCGCCCGAGCCCCCGGTCAGCAGCTCCAGGTTGTCCTCCACCGCGCCCATCCAGGGCGCCATCTTCTCCTCCTCGGTCCCCGGCAGGAAGCCGATGTCCTCGCCCACCGGCACGGTGGCGCGGGTGATGATGGCCTCGGCGAAGCGCTTGTCCTCGATCACCTGATGCAGGGTGGCGGCCAGGGTCAGCAGGGTCTTGCCGGTGCCGGCCAGGCCCAGCAGGGTCACGAAGTCCACGTCCGGGTCCATGAGCAGGTTGAGGGCGTAGTTCTGCTCGCGGTTGAGGGCGGTGATGCCCCACACGGCGTTGTTGGGGTTGGTGTAGTCGCGCACCGCCTCGATCACGTAGCTGTCCGGGTCCAGGCGGCGGGTGATGCGGTACGACAGTCCCTCGTCCTCGCCGCCGCCCTCGGAGAAGATGAACTCGTTGGGCCACCAGCTCCCCTCCACCTGCGCCACCCGGTAGAAGGTGCGGCCCTCCTCGGCGGCGTAGTCGGCGATCTCCAGCGGGTGGGTCTCCCAGAAATCGTTGGCCACCGGGTTGTGGCCGGTGTAGAGGAGGTCCGGGTCCTCCACCGTGTGGTCGCTGGTGTAGTCCTCCACCTGCAGGCCGAAGGTGCGCCCCTTGATGCGCAGGTTGATGTCGTTGGTGATCAGGGTCACCACGCGCTCCGGGAAGCGGTTCTCCAGGCCCAGCACCACCCCCAGGATCTTGTTGTCGGCCTTGCCCTGCGACAGGTCGTAGGGCAGGGGGTGCTCGATGGCGTCCATCTGAAAGAACAGGCGGCCGTCGCTGCCGGGCAGGGGCAGGCCCTCGCTGAAGTCCTCCACGCCCTGGCAGAGGCCGTCGAGCAGGCGCGACACCTGGCGCACGTTGCGGGCCACCTCGGACATGCCCTTCTTGCCGGCGTCCAGCTCCTCGAGCACGACCATGGGCAGGTAGATGTCGTGCTCCTCGAAGCGGAACAGGCAGCTGGGGTCGTGCATCAGCACGTTGGTATCCAGAACGAACAGGCGCTTGGCTTCTTCCATTCCCTCCGCCCTGTGGCGTGTTTCCCGGGGGCCGGGCGGCCCCTTCGGCTCCCATACTACCCGCCGGGCTCGGCCCATCCCAGAGGGCGGGAAAGGGGGCGGCACAACTTGCCCGGCGAGGCGGGGGACCGCTATAGTGCCCCTCTTCCGGGGGCGGAGCCCGGGCAAGCCAAGAACGCACCGGCCGAGAGGACCGCGACAGATGTTCCACGGAAGCATTGTGGCCCTGGTCACGCCCATGCACGAGGACGGGGCCATCGACTGGGACGCCCTGGCCGACCTGGTGGACTTCCATCTGGAGCAGGGCACCCACGGCATCGTGGCGGTGGGCACCACCGGGGAGTCGGCGACCCTGGACCACGATGAGCACCGCCAGGTGATCCGCTTCGTGGTGGACCGGGTGCGCAACCGCATCCCGGTGATCGCGGGCACCGGCTCCAACTCCACCCGCGAGAGCCTGGAGCTAACCCGCCATGCGCGCGAGGTGGGGGCCGACGCCGCCCTGCTGGTGGCGCCGTACTACAACAAGCCCACCCAGGAGGGCCTCTACCAGCACTTCCGCACGCTGGCCGAGGAGGTCCACCTGCCGCAGATCCTCTACAATGTGCCCGGCCGCACCGGCTGCCACATCGGCGTCGAGACCGTCGAGCGCCTGTCGCACCTGTCCACGGTGGTGGGCATCAAGGACGCCACCGGCGACCTCGGCCGCGCCATGGCCCTGGTGCGCTGCTGCGAGGAGCGCATGGACGTGCTTTCCGGCGAGGACGGCATCGCCCTGCCGCTCATGCTCATCGGCGGCAAGGGCTGCATCTCGGTCACCGCCAACGTGGCGCCCAGGATCATGGCGGCCATGTGCGAGGCGGCCCTGTCGGGCGAGGTGGCCGCCGCGCGCGCCCTGGACGACGATCTGGCGCCGCTGCACGCGGCGCTGTTCCGGGAGGCCAATCCCATCCCGGTGAAGTGGGCGCTGCACGAGACGGGGCAGATGGGTCCGGGCATCCGGCTGCCGCTGACCCCGCTTTCCGAGTCCTATCGTCCCGAGGTGCGCCGGGTCCTGGAGGGCCTGGGCCTGATCGGGGCGTGAAACCGGACCTCAGGGTCCATCGAAGCGAGTGCGAGGAGGGGTGATGAAGGCCAAGCTGATGGCGCTGGTTGTGGGGGGGGTGCTGGTCCTGGCGGCGAACGCGGCCTGGGCCGAGGTCCACGAGGTGGAGGTGCGCAATCTGGGCAGCGACGGCCAGCGCATGGTCTTCGAGCCGGCCCTGGTGGAGATGGCCCCCGGCGACACGGTGCGCTTCGTGTGGAAGGACATGGGCCACAACGCCGCCGCCTACCACCCCGACAACCGCGGCAAGCCCGACCTCATCCCGGCCGGCGCCAAGGTCTGGGACAGCGGCTTCAAGCAGCCCGGCGACAGCTTCGAGGTGACCCTGGACAGCGAGGGCGTCCACCACTACTACTGCCTGCCCCACGAGGGCATGGGCATGGTCGGCATGATCGCCGTGGGCGACGCCTCCAAGGGGCCCGGCCTGGACGCCGTGGAGGCGGCCGACCTGCCCGAGGCCGCCAAGGTCAAGTTCCGCAAGCTGCACGAGCAGCTGAAGGAGTAGCGGCGATCCGCGCGCGCGAGGGGCACAGCCCAAAGCCCGGCAGGGCCGCCGGGGCCGCCGCACTGGGGGCCCTGCTGCTGGCCGCCGTGTCGGCCTCCGCTCAGGATACCGGTGCGGCCGCGGAAGGCGACGAGGGGTTCATCCCGCCCGAGGTCCACGTCTGCCTGGGCTGCCACACCGTGGACCGGGACCAGCGCCAGGGGGCGTCCGCGGCCCCGCCCCTGTGGGGGGTGATGGGGCGGGCGCCGGCGGTGGATGGGGTGGACGTGGCCCAGTGGGATGCCGCCTCCCTCGACCGCTGGCTGGCCAACCCGCGGGCCATGGCGCCGGGGACCGCGAGCCGCTTCCCCGGCTACGCCGACGCCGCGGCCCGCGAGGCGGTGATCCGCTTTTTGCGGCGTCAGCAGTGAGCTTTGCCGGCCTTTTGCGGCGCGTGCTAGAGTCTTTTCCCTTGTCCTTTCAAGCCCTGTCTTTTCAAGCTGGGCCCGGGGTTGCCGTCCGCGCTGGAGACCTCGGGCCGGCGTCGTCCGGAGGGGAGCCCGCTCCATGAAGTTGTCCTCACCGGGGGCCGTTCGCCGGCATTCCCCGCTGCTTCCCGTCCTGCTCGCCGGGGCCCTGTTGGCCGCCTGCGGCCCCAACCGTGGCCCCGACTACGGCGCCGATCCGGTGGACAGCCAGGCCCTGGCCATTCCCCCGGACCTGACCGCCGAGCCGCTGGCGACCCAGAACCCCTTCCCCGACCTGCCCGACATCAGCCAGTACCGTCCGGGGCCCGAATCGGCCGAGGCCGATGGCAAGTGGCTGGCCCGCATCGACGGCAACACCATGGCGGTGCCCGTGCCGTCGGGCTGGGCCCTGGGCTCGGTGCGGGCAGCGCTGCTGCTGCAGGGGGTCGCTGTCGGCCAGGAGCGCGAGGGCACCCTGCGCACGCCGTGGCTGGCCGCGGCGGACCTCCGCCACCTCGGGGTCAAGCCGCCGGAGGACGGCCGCCTCCGCTATACCGTCCGCGCCGAGTCCCAGAGCGGCGGCGCCACGCGCCTGCTGGTGCAGGCCGAGCGCCGGGACGGCGATGACGTGGTCCGGGCCGCCAACGAGCGGGTCGGTCAGTTCCTGCAGGCGCTGCAGCCGGCCTTCGGCAAGCGCCGCTCCGCAGCCCCGAAGGCCGGGGGCCAGTGACCGCCGCCCGGGCCCGGACCCATGGTCGGGGCCCGGGTGCGGCGGGCCGTGAAAGGGGACGCGCATGACCTGGAAGATCCTGCTGGCGCTGGTGACTTTGGTGGTTTTCTGGTCGCTGTCGCGCTCCATGCCGGTGGTGCTCGGCGGCTGGGTGGGCAAGCTGGCCGGCAAGACCGCCACCCGCCTCGACGACCACCTGGTGGAGGAGCTCGACGACGCCTCCGGACGCGTGGCCCTGGCCCTGGGCCTGTGGATGGCGTGGCAGGCCCTGGGGCTTGCCGGCCGCTTCGACACCCTGGTGGCCACGGTGCTGCTGCTGGGGGTGGTGGTCACCGGGGCGGTGCTGCTGTTCGAGGCGCTGGTGGCGGTGTTCGAGTTCTTCAGCGACCCGCACGACGACGGCGGCCGCGAGATGCTGCGCCCCTTCGAGGCGCGCTTCCGGCAGCTGGCGGGCGGCCTGGCGGTGCTCGCCGCCGGTGTCCTGGGCCTGGCCGCCCTGGGCGTGGACGGCGCCCTGCTGGGGGCCCTGGCCCTGACCGCCGGGCTGGTGGCGGCGCTGTCGCTGCAGCCCACCCTGCAGGAGCTCAGCGCCGGCCTCGACCTCATCCGCGGCAACGGCTGGCGGCCGGGCATGCGCATCACCATCGGCGAGCAGACCGGCTCCCTGGTGGCGGTGGGGCCGGCCGCGGTGACCCTGGACGCCGCTGACGGCCAGGTGCAGGTGGCCAACTCGCGGGCCCTGGGCGCCGCCGTGGTGCACAAGGAATAGAGCGCATGACCACCCGGGGCGAGCTGCTGTACGAGGGCAAGGGCAAGCGGGTGTTCGCCACCGACGACCCGGACACCCTGGTTCTGGAATTCAAGGACACCGCCACCGCCTTCGACGGCAAGAAGAAGAGCGAGCTCGACGACAAGGGCCGCATCAACAACCGCATCAACGACCACATCATGGGGCTGCTGGCGGCCAGCGGCATCCCCGTGCACCACGTCCGCCGCATCTCCGAGACCGAGAGCGAGGTGCGGCGCCTGGAGATGCTGCCGGTGGAGGCGGTGGTGCGCAATGTGGTGGCGGGCAGCCTGGCCCGGCGGCTGGGCATGGAGGAGGGCGCCGTCCTCGACCGCCCGGTGTTCGAGTTCTTCTACAAGAGCGACGAGCTGGGCGATCCCATGATCAACCGCTACCACATCCTCGCCTTCGGCTGGGCCACCGAGGCCGAGGTGGAGCGCATGGTGGAGCTGTCCTTCCGCGTCAACGAGGTGCTCTATCCCCTGTTCGAGGCCGGCGGCATGCGCCTGGTGGACTACAAGCTGGAGTTCGGCCGCTTCCGCGGCGAGCTCGTCCTGGGCGACGAGCTCACCCCCGACGGCTGCCGGCTGTGGGACACCGAAACCGGCGAGAAGCTGGACAAGGACCGCTTCCGCCGCGACCTGGGCGATGTCCTCGAAGGCTACCGCGAGATCGGCCGGCGCCTGGGCGTCGAACTGTAACCACCTTCCCCCATTCCGATTCCGTCCCGCCCCGGCTCCGGCCGGGGCGGGTGCGTTGCGCATAGAGAGGTTCCCCCATGGAAGTCTTCGCCGGCCCCGCCGCCCTGTCCGCATTCCGGCGCCAGCGCCTGCTGGCCGAGCTCCGGGCCGCCGTGCCGTCGGTCACCGAGGTGGAGGCGGCCTTCGTTCACTTCGTCGAGCCCGACGGCGAGCTCACCGGCGATGAGCGCGCCCGGCTGGAGCGGCTGCTGGCCTACGGCGAGGCCCCCGGCGGCGAGCGCGCCCTGTCCGGCCCGGACCTGGTGGCCGTGCCGCGCCCGGGGACGGTCTCGGCGTGGTCCTCCAAGGCTACCGACATCGCCCGGCGCTGCGGCCTGGAGCGGGTGCGCCGCCTGGAGCGGGGCACCGCCTACGCGGTGAGCAAGGCCGACGGCGGGGCGCTGAGCCAGGCCGAGCGGGCGGCCGTGGCGCCGCTGCTGCATGACCGCATGACCGAGGCGGTGCTGGGTGCCCTGGACGAGGCCGGCGCCCTGTTCCGGATGCCGGAGGCCGGTGGCCTGGGTGAAATCGACGTTCTGGGCCAGGGGCGGGCGGCGCTGGAGGCCGCCGACCGCGAGCTGGGGCTGGCCCTGGCGAGCGACGAGATCGACTACCTGGCGGACGGCTTCGCGGCGCTGGGGCGCAACCCCACCGACGTGGAGGTCATGATGTTCGCCCAGGCCAACAGCGAGCACTGCCGCCACAAGATCTTCAACGCCGACTGGGTGATCGACGACGAGCCCCAGGCGCGTTCGCTGTTCGCCATGATCCGCGCCACCCACGAGCACAACCCGCGCCGCACCATCAGCGCGTACACCGACAACGGTGCGGTCATCGAGGGCGCCTGGACCGGCCGCTTCTTCCCCGACCCCGAGACGCGCGTCTGGGACTACCACCGCGACGAGGCCCTGCCCATCGTCATGAAGGTGGAGACCCACAACCACCCCACCGCCATCTCGCCGTTCCCCGGGGCGGCCACCGGCGCCGGCGGCGAGATCCGCGACGAGGCCGCCACCGGGCGCGGCGCCAAGCCCAAGGCCGGGCTCACCGGCTTCACCACCAGCCACCTGCGCCTGCCCGATGCCCCCCGCCCGTGGGAGACCGAGCGCGGCCGGCCGGAGCGCTTCGCCTCGGCGCGCGAGATCATGCTCGAGGGCCCCATCGGCGCCGCCCGCTTCAACAACGAGTACGGCCGGCCGGGCATCTGCGGCTACTTTCGCACCTTCGAGGGCGAGGCCGAGGGCCCGGATGGGCCCGAGCTGCGCGGCTA
>DATFLO010000101.1:0-8746 GCA_035267605.1 Gammaproteobacteria bacterium | reverse complement strand
CCAGGGTCTCGAAGCGGCCGTGGCCGTAGGGGTGGTCGGTGTCCGGCTCCTGCGCGCCCATGCGCACCGCGATCAGAACCAGGGCGTCGGTGAGCAGGTCGGACAGCGAGTGCAGGGCGTCGGCCACCAGCGCCTGGGAGTGGCCCAGCACGCCCACCACGCCCTTGACCACCGCCAGCACCAGGTTGGTGCCGGCGCCGATCCAGGTGACCTTCTGCGCCGCCCGGTAGCGCTGCGGGTCGGTGGCGCTGACGCCGGCCTCGCTCATTCGGCCTCCACGCGCAGGACCACCACCAGCTCGTCGCCCTCCTCGCGGGATTCGAGCACGGTGTGGCCGTTGACCCGGCACCAGGCCGGGATGTCGTAGAGCACGCCCGGATCGCTGGCGCGCACCTCCAGCTCCGTGCCCGGCGCCAGCGCCTTGATCCGCTCCTCGGTGCGGATCACCGGCATGGGGCACAGCAGTCCGCGCGCGTCCAGGTGCTCGCGGCGCGAGCCGTTGGCGGCTTCAGACATGCCACTCCTCGGGGATCTGGGCCGGCGGCATGGGCGCCACCTCGGCGACGTAGGGCTCGCCGCCGGGCGGGGTGATCTCCGCGCGCACGCGCTCGGCCATCTTGCCCTTGCCGTAGCGGGCGGTGATGCGCGCCGCCGTCTCCAGGTCGTCGTTGTCCGGCTCGCCCTGCACCAGCGCCAGCGGCCCCGGGTTGTCCAGGTCGCGCACGGCGTGGAAGCGCTTGCGGTAGCCGTTCATGAAGCGGTTCTCGCCGTCCTCGCGGGCGATGATCAGCTTGTAGTTGTCCGCCGGGCGGATGTGGCGGCCGAGCTTGAGCAGCATGACGTCGTCGAGGTCGTACTCCCGGGTGCCGCGGGCCTGCCACAGGTCGGCCAGCTTGCGCGAGAAGTTCTCGTCGGTGAGGAAGCAGCAGCCGCCGGCGGGCTGCGACCAATCCTCGAAGCCGAGCTCGGCGGCCAGCTGCATCTGCGGCTTGCGCGAGCGGCCGGTGAAGTCGTAGAGCTGCTCGCGGTCCACCCAGCCCTCGCGCTCGGGCAGGGTGGGCTCGAGCTGCCGGGCGCACAGCGGCCGCAGCAGGCGGTCGCCGGCGCCGGACTCCTCGGCCACCACCGGGAAGGTGTCGCGGCGCTGGGACTTGGGCCGCTGGCCGATGACCTCGCCGGTGATGACGAAGTCGAAGCCGTGCTCCTCCATCCACTCCACGGCCTTGCCCACCATGAAGCCCTTGCAGTCCAGGCAGGGGTTGAGGTTCTGGCCGTAGCCGTGCTTGGGATTGGTGACGATGCCGACGTATTCCTGCGAGATGTCCACGATGTGGAGCTTGATCCCCACCTGCTCGGCGGACCACAGGGCGGTGTTGCGCTTGGCCTTGTCCTTGTCCTTCTGGCGGATGGCGTGGGTGTGCCCCTCCACGCAGAAGCCGGTGAAGAAGTTGATGCCCTCCACGTGGACGCCCTGCTGCTGGACCGCCTTGGCGGCCAGCATGGAATCCAGCCCGCCGGAGATCAGCGCCACGGCCTTGGGCTGTTCGCTCATTCCGCCTTCCTCCTGGCGTTATCGCAACCCCGGCCGGGGCCGGGGGAGCTGGTTCGTCCCCGGCGCGGGTCTTCGCGCCCGCGCACTGCCACGGCGGGCCGGGGGCTGCGCGCCCCCGGGCCTACCGCTTAGAATTTCGGGGAATAATGGTAACGTATTGGCGGCGAAAATGCCCCCGCGGGGGAGGCCGCCGCGGGCCTCCCGTCAATCCAGACGCCCAAGGCCGAGGAAGGTTCCCGAATGAGCGCAGACAGCACCGAGCAGATCCTGGAGCGCGCCCGCCAGCGGGCCCGGGACAACGGCCGCCCGTTCGAGGGCGAGCTCACCCCCGAGGAAGCCCACGCCCTCCTGGAGGGCCTGCCCAACGCCCAGCTGGTGGACGTGCGCACCCAGGCGGAGCGCGACTTCGTCGGCTACCCCGCGCTCGGCACCCACGTGGAGTGGGAGACCTACCCGGGCATGGCCTACAACCCCGACTTCCCGGCGCAGCTGGAGGCCGAGGTGGGCGGCGACACCGACCAGGTGCTCGTGTTCATGTGCCGCAGCGGCGGGCGCTCGGGCAAGGCCGCCGAGGCCATGACCCGCCAGGGCTACCCCCACTGCTACAACCTGCTGCAGGGCTTCGAGGGCGACAAGGACGGGCACAACCATCGCGGCACCGTGGGCGGTTGGCAGGCCGCGGGACTGCCGTGGGAGCAGAAATGAGGTAGCCCCATGGCGGCCACCAACCCCTTCGCCCATGTCCCCCTGTTCGCCGGTTTCCCGGCGGATCAGCTCGAGGCGGTGGCCGAGCTGGCGGTGACCCGCTCCTACACCAAGGGGCAGCTCATCTTCCGCCAGGACGACCCCGCCGACGGCCTCTACGTCGTGGAGTCCGGCCGGGTGAAGGTGTTCCTGGCCCAGGAGGACGGCGAGGAGGTGATCGTGGACCTGCTCGGGCCCACCGAGCACTTCGGGGAGATGGCCCTGATCGACGCCGAGCCGCGGTCCACGGGCGCCATGGCCCACCAGGACTGCCGATTGAGCTTTATCGGCAAGAAGATGTTCCGCCGGCTGTTGAGCGATTCCAACGTGCTGGCGCAGAGCCTGCTCCAGGGCCTGTCCGAGCGCCTGCGCAGCGCCAACAGCACCATCGCCTCGTTGGCCACCCAGGACGTGACCGGCCGCGTCATGCGGGTGCTGCTGGAGTATGCGGAGATGGACGATGGCCGCTCGGTGGTGGCCGGTCCCCTGACCCAGAAGGACATCGCCCACATGGTGGGCGCCTCGCGGGAGATGGTGAACCGGTCCCTCCAAGACATGGCGCGCAGCGGTCTGATCGAGCGCGAGGACGACCGGATCGTGCTCAAGGGCCTGCCCGGCGCCCTTTGGTAGGGGCGGAGCGCCGGCTCAGAGTCGGCCGCGGGAGAGCCGCAGATGGAAGGTGATGTCGGGGGCGGTGCCCACCGCCGGATCCTCGGAGAATCCCGCCGCCAGCCGGTAGCCCCCGCCCGGGTGCCAGGCCGCGCCCAGCCGCAGCTCCAGGGCCGGGCTGCCCAGGGGCACCAGCGGGCTGCGGTAGAGGGGCGTGTGGCCGTCCAGCTGGGCGCGCAGCACCAGTCCGGGCAGCGGCCGCCAGCCGCCGGCCAGGCGCGCGAAGGTGGCCCAGCGGCGCTGGAGCGAGGGCAGGACATCGCCGCCGGTCATGGCCATGGCCCCGCCGGCGGCGTGCCACGGCCAGGCCCCGGTCGCCCCCGCCGCGCCCGTGGCCGCCAGCCAGCCCGCCGCGTCCCAGCTGCCGCTGCCCAGCAGGCGGTCGGCGTCGCCGGTGGGCGCCTCCAGGCGCAGCCCCGCCGATAACGGCCCGGCCAGCGGCAGCCCCGCGCTGAGGGCCAGGTCGCCCGGCCCGGCGGCGGTTCCGGTGCGGTCCAGCAGCACCTGCCCCGAGTCGTCCACCACGCGGTACAGCAGCTTGTTGTGCGGCCGGTCGGGGCGGTCGCCGCGCGGCAGGCCGAGGGCCCGGTGCCAGCGGTCGATGAGGTCGTCCAGGGTGCCCCCGGTGTGCTGGACGTAGGGCGCCTCGAGCGCCCACCAGCCGGCGCGCCGACCCGGCAGGCGGCCGACGGCGGTGAGGGTGTAGCGGCGGGTCTCGCCGTCGAAGCGGACGAAGGCGGCGCCGTCGCGGTCGCTCACGGCGTGGCTGGCCCAGTCCACCTCCAGACCGGCCCGGGTCGCCCCGCCGGGGCCGGGGCCCTGGGTCAGGCGCGGCAGGCCGAAGACCTGCGCCACCGGGCTGAGGTTGGCGGTGTCCAGGGAGACCGGCGGCTCGGCGGCGCGGCCCGGGCCCGCCAGGGCGGCCAGAAGGAGGGGCAGCAGGGGCGGGATCCGGCGGCGGCAGGCGCGCATGGCAACCCCGGAGTCGGGCGCCCGCCAGCGCTCAGTGCTGGCAGGCGGGGCAGAAGCGCGTGGCGCGCCCCTGGATCTGGCGCTTCTCCAGCGGCCCGCCGCACTTGGGGCAGGCGGCCTCGCCCGCGGCCAGCGCCCGGCCGAGGAAGGTGCGCGGCAGCTGGTCGGGCTTGGCTTGACAGCGTACGACCTTGTCCAGGGTGGGCGCCACCGCCGCGCGCAGGCGCTCGGCCTCCTCGGCGCTCAGCTCGGCCGCCTTGCGGTCGGGGCGGATGCCGGCCTGGAACAGGATCTCGTCGGCGCTGGCCGGTCCCAGCCCGGCCACCAGCCCGGGCTCCAGCAGCACCCCCTTGATCTGGGCGCGGCGGCCGCCCAGGGCCTGCTGCCATTGGTCCGGATCGATGGCGCCGTTGAGGGCGTCGGGGCCGAAGGGGCCGAGCTCGGGCACCGTCGACTCGTCGCGGATGAAGGTCAGCCAGCTCTGGCCGCGGGGGTCGCTCACCGCCAGCCCGCCGCCGTCGTTGAAGCGCAGCCCCAGGCGGGTGCTGCGCGGCGGATCCTCGTGGGGCCGGACCTGCTCGACGGCGGCGCTGGGGCTCAGGCCGAGCAGCAGCACGCCCGGCTCGCCGTCGGCGCCGGCGGTCTCCAGCAGCAGGAAGTGGCCGAAGCGGGCGATGCCGGTGAAGGCGGCGCCCACCAGGCCCTTGTTCAGCGCCTCGGCGTCGGTGTCGCGGAGGCTGCCCTCGTCGAGGACGGTCACCTCCTGCACCGGGCGGTCCAGGATCTTGGGGTCCAGCCGCTGGCGGCTGACCTCGATTTCGGGTAGTTCCGGCATGGCCTCTGCACACGGCGGGCGCGCCCAGCGGGGCGCCCGGGCTGACGGTTGGATGGGCTGCGGCCGGCGGCCGGGCCTCCCCGGCCGGGGCCGAGGGCGCCCGGAGGGTACCAGCTTCGCCGCCGGGATGCATGCCCGTCGCCGCGGCCGGAGGCCCCCGCAAGAGCCGTCCGGCCGGGTCCAGCTTCCGGGCGGGGCGGGGCCTGTGGCAGAATTGCCTGCCTTTCCCTCGACCCGGCCCGCCCGGCGGCGCCGGGGGTCCCATCGTCCGGGCAAGCACGATCGGCAGGAGCCCATGGAGCGCGAGTACAACCCCCACGAGGTGGAGCGGGCCGCCCAGCAGCGCTGGGAGGCCGAGGACGCCTTCGCGGTCACGGAGGAGGCGGGACGGGACAAGTTCTACTGCCTGTCCATGTTCCCCTATCCCTCCGGCCGCCTGCACATGGGCCACGTGCGCAACTACACCATCGGCGACGTGATCGCCCGCTACCAGCGCATGGAGGGCTACAACGTCCTGCAGCCCATGGGCTGGGACGCCTTCGGCCTGCCCGCGGAGAACGCCGCCATCGCCCGCGGCATCTCGCCGGCGAGCTGGACACGCGACAACATCGCCGACATGAAGACCCAGCTCAAGCGCCTGGGCTTCGGCTACGACTGGCACCGCGAGCTGGCCACCTGCGACCCCGACTACTACCGCTGGGAGCAGTGGCTGTTCGTGCGCCTGCTCAAGCAGGGCCTGGCCTACCGCAAGAAGGCCACGGTCAACTGGTGCCCGGTTGATCAGACGGTGCTCGCCAACGAGCAGGTGGTGGAGGGCGCCTGCTGGCGCTGCGACACCCCGGTGGAGCGCCGCGACATCGACCAGTGGTTCCTCAAGATCACCGACTACGCCGACGAGCTGCTCGACGAGCTGGACAACCTCGACGGCTGGCCCGACGAGGTGCGGGCCATGCAGCGCAACTGGATCGGCCGCTCCACCGGCGTCCAGGTGCGCTTCCCGGTGGCCGGGGCCGACAGCGAGCTGTCGGTGTTCACTACCCGCCCGGACACCCTGATGGGGGTGACCTACCTGGCGGTGGCCCCGGAGCACCCGCTGGCGCGGGCGGCGGCGGAGAGCGACGCCGACGTGGCCGCCTTCGTCGAGCGCATGAGCCATCGCTCCACCGCCGAGGGCGACCTGGAGGCCCAGGAGAAGGAGGGCATCCGCCTGGATGTCGCGGCCGAGCACCCGCTCACCGGCGAGCGCCTGCCCATCTTCGCCGCCAACTTCGTGCTCATGGAATACGGCGAGGGCGCGGTCATGTCGGTACCCGCCCACGACCAGCGCGACTTCGAATTCGCCGCCAAGTACGGCCTGCCGGTGCGGCCGGTGGTGATGCCCGAGGATGGCGACCTGAACGCCGCCGATATGACCGAGGCCTTTACCGACAAGGGCGTGCTCGCCGATTCCGACGAGTTCAGCGGCCTGACCTCCGCCGGCGCCTTCGAGGCCATCGCCGACAAGCTGGCGGCGCTGGGCCGCGGCGAGCGCCGCACCAACTACCGCCTGCGCGACTGGGGGGTGTCGCGCCAGCGCTACTGGGGCGCGCCCATCCCGGTCATCTACTGCGACGCCTGCGGCGCCGTGCCGGTTCCCGAGGCCGACCTGCCGGTGGTGCTGCCGGAGGACCTGGAATTCACCGGCGCCGGCTCGCCGCTGGCCGAGTCCGAGGAATTCCGGCGCACCACCTGCCCCGAGTGCGGCGCCGCCGCCGAGCGCGAGACCGACACCTTTGACACCTTCGTCGAGTCGTCGTGGTACTTCGCGCGCTACGCCTGTCCGGACGCCGACCAGGCCATGGTCGACGGGCGCGCCCGCTACTGGCTGCCGGTGGACCAGTACGTGGGCGGGGTGGAGCACGCCGTGCTGCACCTGCTGTACGCGCGCTTCGTCAACAAGCTCATGCGCGACGCCGGGCTGGTCACCAACGACGAGCCGTTCCAGCGCCTGCTGACCCAGGGCATGGTGCTCTACGGCGGCGCCAAGATGTCCAAGTCCAAGGGCAACGTGGTCGATCCGCAGGAGATGATCGACCGCTTCGGCGCCGACACCGTGCGCCTGTTCATCCTGTTCGCCGCCCCCCCGGACCAGGCCCTGGAGTGGTCCGACGAGGGCGTCCAGGGCGCGCACCGCTTCCTCAACCGGCTGTGGCGCCTCGCCGCCGAATTCACCAGCGCCGGCGCGGTCCCCGAGCGGCCGGCCGAGCTGCCGGAGGCCGCCGACGACCTGCGCCACCAGGTGCACACCCTCATCCAGCGCGCCAGCGACGATGTGCGCCGCCGCTACCACTTCAACACCGCGGTGGCGGCGGCCATGGAGATCGTCAACGCCCTGGCCAAGCAGTCGGACAGCGCGGATCCCGCCATGCGGGCGGTGGTGGGCGAGGGCCTGAACGCCGTGGTGCGCCTGCTCGCGCCCATGACCCCGCACCTGGCCGGCGCCCTGTGGCACGGCCTGGGCAACCCGGGCGGCGTGGAGACGGCCCCCTGGCCGGAGGCCGACCCGGCGGCCCTGGAGCGCGACACCGTCGAGCTGGTGGTGCAGGTCAACGGCAAGAACCGGGACAAGCTCCAGGTGCCCGCCGACGCCGGCGAGGACGCCATCCGCGAGCAGGCCCTGGCGCGCGACCGGGTGCGGGAGTTCGTGGGCGACGCCGCCGTGCGCAAGGTGATCGTGGTGCCGGGCAAGCTGGTCAACGTGGTGGCGAAATGAGGGGCATCCCCGCCGGCGGTCTGCGTAGGAGCGGCCACCGGCCGCGAGTCGATTCCGCCAAAGACGGTCGCGGCCGGTGGCCGCTCCTACGAGGCGGGATCGCCCTCCTGGCGGTCCTTTCCGTCGCCGCCTGCGGCTACCACTTCCCCGGCTCCGGCGCCTTCCCGGCGAGCATCCGCAGCGTCTACCTCGAGGCCGACCCGCCGGATTCGGTGCTGGCGCGGGCGGTGGAGGACGCCCTGCGCCGCGACCGCTCGGTGGAGCTGGCGGAGGAGCGCTCGGCGGCCGACGGCGTGCTGGTGCTCTCCGGCGGCGACGTCTCCAGCCGCGCCGCGGCCATCGACCCCTCGGGCGTGGCCACCGAGTACGAGGTCACCGTGCGCGGCGGCTACCGCCTGATCGACCGCCGCGCCGAGGGCGAGCCGGTGGTGCGCCGGGCCAAGGGCCTGGAGCGCAGCAGCACCTACCCCTTCCAGGGCACCACCAGCCCGGCGGCGGAGGAGGCCAACAAGCGCCGCGCCGGGCGCCAGGCGGCGGCGGACCTGGCCCGGCGCATCCTGCAGTCCATCAAGTCCGGGTTCTGAGGGAGGGACGGCGCCGATGAACCTGCGCTCCGAGCAGGACCTGGACCGGCTGCTGGAGCGGGGCGCGCCGCCGATCGTTTTGATCCACAGCGACGCCCCGCTGCTGCGCGAGGAGGCCGCGGCGCGCGTGCGCCGGGCGCTCACCGCCGACCCCGAGGTGGAGCGCCTCGCCTTCCGCGCCGACGAGTCCGTCGACTACGCCTACCTGCGCCAGGAGCTGGCGGCGCCGTCGCTGTTCGCGCCGCGCCGGCTGTTCGAGCTGCACTACGGCGACGGCGCGCCCAAGGACGAGGGCGGCAAGTGGCTGCAGGAGGTGGCCGCGGAGCCGCCGCCCGACGCCTGGCTGCTGATCACCTGCGGCTACCAGCCCAAGCGCGACCAGCAGAAGAAGTGGTTCCAGGCGGTGGCGGGCGCCGGCGCGGTGCTGGCGCTGTTCGCGCCGCGCCGCCACGAGCTGCCCGGCTGGCTCAAGCGCCGCCTGGCCGACCGCGGCCTGGAGCTGGACCGCGACGGCCTGGCCTTGCTGGCCGAGCGGGTGGAAGGCAATCTGGAGGCGGCGGCCGGCGAGGTGGAGAAGCTGGTCCTGTTCGCCGGCGAGGGCGGGGCCCGGCTGGGCGCCGAGGATGTCCTGGCCGCGG
>DATFLO010000100.1:0-4960 GCA_035267605.1 Gammaproteobacteria bacterium | reverse complement strand
CACCATGCTGGTGGACATGATGAGCATCCAGTACCTGATGGGCGCCAGCATCGACTACAAGGAAGACCTGGAGGGCGCCCAGTTCATGATCAACAACCCGCAGGCCTCCAGCACCTGCGGCTGCGGATCCTCTTTCGGGGTCTGAGTCCCGGGCCGGAGCCGAACGAACCGGGAGCCGAACGAAAAACCGCCCGCCCCTCCGGGGGCGGGCGGTTTTTTGCGTCTGTGGCGCGGCTCAGGAGGAGGAGTCGGCGTCCTGCGCGGAGGCCACCCGCACGCTATCCGGGCCCACCGCCGACAGCCAGGCGCTGTACTGGTGGCTACGCTTGCGGAAGGCGGCGCGATACTTCTTGGGCAGCGGCTCGGCGTCGGGCAGATCCACCTTGAGCGGGTTGCGCGGGTGGCCGTGGACCCGGAACTCGTAGTGGAGGTGGGGGCCGGTGGCCAGCCCGGACTGGCCCACGTAGCCGATGGTCTGGCCCTGCTTGACCCGCTGGCCCTCGCGGATGTGGGCGAAGCGGGACATGTGGGCGTAGACGGTGGAGTAGCGCCCGGCGTGACGGATCTTGACCATGCGCCCGTAGCCGCCGTTGCGGCCGCGGAAGGCCACCCGGCCGTCGCCGGTGGCGTGGATGGCCGTTCCGGTGGGGGCGCCGAAGTCCACGCCCTCGTGGGCGCGGCGGTGGCCCAGGACGGGGTGCATGCGCCCGCGCGAGAAGCGGCTGGTGATGCGGGTGAACTTCACCGGATTGCGCAGGAAGGCCTTGCGCACCGAGCGGCCGTCGGGGTGGAAGTAGTCGGTGCGGCCGTCGGCGTCGGTAAAGCGGATGGCCTTGTGGGAGGTGCCGCCGGTGACGAACTCGGCGGCCAGGATGGCGCCGTCGTCGACCTTCTCGCCGTCGCGGTAGACCTCCTGGTAGAGCACCCGGAACCAATCGCCCGGGCGCAGATCGTGGGCGAAGTCGATGTCCCAGCCGAAGATGCGGGCCAGCTCCATGATGGTCTTGTCGGACAGCCCCGCCTGGTTGCCGGCCCCGAACAGGCTGGAATCGATGCGGCCGAAGGCCTCACGCACCTCGATGGTCCGGGGGTACTGCCGGATGCTGGCGGTGAAGCCGCCGTCGCCGTCGGGCTGCCAGGCCAGATAGCGGCGGTCGTCGATCTCGTAGCGCACGGCCGCCGGGGCGTCGCCGTCGCCGGGCCGGATGCGCAGGGTATGGCCCGCGCGCATCTTGCGCGCCGGATAGGTGTCGGCGCAGGCCCGGGCCATGGCCATGGCGGTGCTCGAGCCCAGGCCGGTGCGCTCGCCCAGCTGCGACAGGGTCTCCCCGGGGTTCACCGTGTAGCTGTGCCAGGGACTGCCGGCGTCGGAGGCCTCCGGGCTGGTCTCCCCGGGTCGGGAGAAGGCCAGCGGGTTGGGCAGGTCGGCATGGCCGCCGGTGCCCAGGCCGGGCTGGACCGACAGCGACATGTGCTGGGTGGCCGGGGCGAAGGCGCTGCCGCCGCCGAGGCCGGCGAAGGCGGCAGAGGCCACGGCGGTGAGCAGGCCGAGGCTCAGCGCGCCCCATTGCGAGGGGATGGGCAGGCGCAGCCGGGCCAGATGCGCCTTCAGGCGCCGGCGACGGGAGCGGCGCGGGCCCCTGGAGGGGCGCCCCCGGGAGGGGCCGTTGAGAGGATCAGCGAAATCCTTCTGGAAGCTGGACGGCATCTCCGGCGGACCCCCTTGGCATTTTGCGGCTGCTTGGGCAGACGGCTCCCTGTATACCTGATTTTTCCAATTAGGAAAACGGGGCGGGGCCTCGGGAAGGGGGTTCCCGGCGTCCGGCGAGGGAGGGTTACATGAGCATCCAAGTGCCGATGGCGAGAAAGGAAAAGAAGCCGAGGCTGTCAGTCAGGGTGTTGAGCAGGACCCCGGAGGCCAGCGCCGGGTCGATTTTTAGCTGGCGTAGAATCAAGGGGATAATGGAGCCGAAAAGGCCGCTTGCGAACAAATTGATGACCAGGGCCGAGGCCATGGCCACGCCCAGCAACGGCCTGCCGAACCAGGCCCATGCCAGCAGCGCGCCCAGGGTCGCAAACAGCAGGCCCATGACCAGGCCCACCCCGGCCTGGCGGCTGACGATGCGCCAGGTGTTGTCCGACTGCACGTGGCCCAGGGCGATGCCGCGCACCATCACGGTCAGGGTCTGGACCCCCGCGATGCCGCCCATGCTGGCGACGATGGGCATGAGCACGGCCAGGGCGGTGACCTTGGCGATGGAGGGCTCGAACAGGGAGATGATGGAGGCGGCGAGCAGGGCCGAGAAGGCGTTGACCACCAGCCAGAACACTCGCCGCCGGGCGGAGCGCAGCACCGGCTCGGTGAGGTCCGAGGACTCGTTGATGTTGGCCAGGCGGAAGAGGTCCTCGGTGGCCTCCTCCTCCATGACGCCAAGGATGTCGTCGCTGGTGATCTGGCCCAGGATGCGCCCGGTGTCGTCCACCACCGGCAGGCTGTGCAGGCGGTGCTTGCGGAACAGGCCGGCCACCGCCTCCTGGTCCTCGTCCGGGGTGACGTACAGGGGGTCCATGTTGGCCCCCTCCACCACCGGGGTGTGCAGCTCCAGGCGCAGTAGCTGGAAGATGGAGATGACCCCGGTGAGCACGCCGCGGTTGTCCACCAGGTAGATGTCCTGGATCTCCTCCAGGTCCTGCCCGGCCCGCCGCAGCTCGGCCAGGACCTTGCGCGTGCGGGTCTTGGCCGGGACCGTGAAGACCTCCCGCTGCATGCGGCCGCCGGCGGTGTCCTCGGGATAGGACAGCAGCGGCTCCACCTCGGCCCGGTCCTCGAAGGACAGGCGCGCCAGCACGCGGTCGGCGGTGGCCCCCTCCAGGCCCTGCAGGAGGTCGGCGGCCTCGTCCGAGTCCAGCTCCTGCACCACATCGGAGAGGGTGTCGGCCGGGTAGTAGGCCAGCAGGTGCTCGCGCAGGCGGCCGTGGCTCTCGCTGAACAGCTGGCCGATCTCCGCCGGCTGGTAGAGGTCCAGGCAGCGGTCGCGCTCGTCGTCGGGCAGCTGGTTGAGGAGCTTGACCTGATCGGCCGGGTGCAGGTCCCGGAGGATGGCCTCCACCGTGGTCAGATCGCCCTGCTCCAGGGCCTCCCGGATGCGGTCGGACGGCTCGGGGCTGTTCCAGGAGGAGGGGGGCGGGGCGTTCTGGCTCATGGCGGCGCACAGCTCGCTTGGTGGGTGGAGGGCGGACTCAGGACATCATAAACCACCCCGGCATGGAACCGGCCCGCCCGGGTCGGCTATCCTATGGCGCTGGCAACGGGCACGGACGGGCCGGCCCTCGGGGCGGGCAACGCACACAAGTCGAGGACTAAGTCATTGGCCAAACGGGCGAGCATCGAGGAGCAGCTGGCGGAGATCCGGCGTGGCGCCGAGGAGATCCTGGTCGAGGACGAGCTGCGCGACAAGCTGGAGCGGGCCGAGGCCGAGGGCCGCCCCCTGCGGGTCAAGGCCGGCTTCGACCCCACCGCCCCGGACCTGCACCTGGGGCACACCGTCCTGCTGCAGAAGCTCAAGGCCTTCCAGGACTTCGGCCACCGGGTGTTCTTCCTGATCGGCGACTTCACCGGGATGATCGGCGATCCCAGCGGCAAGAGCGCCACCCGCCCCGCCCTCACCCCGGAGGAGGTGGCCGCCAACGCCGAGACCTACGCCGAGCAGATCTTCCGGGTGCTCGACCGCAGCCGCACCGAGGTGGTGTTCAACTCGGAGTGGATGAACGACATGTCGGCCGCCGATCTCATCCGGCTGACCTCCCACTACACCGTGGCGCGCATGCTCGAGCGCGACGACTTCCACAAGCGCTACACCGAGGGCCGCGCCATCGCCGTGCACGAGTTCCTCTACCCGCTGGTGCAGGGCTATGACTCGGTGGTGCTGGAGGCCGACGTGGAGCTGGGCGGCACCGACCAGAAGTTCAACCTGCTGGTGGGCCGCGAGCTGCAGCGCCACTACGGCCAGGCGCCCCAGGTCATCCTGACCATGCCGATCCTGGAGGGGACGGACGGCGTGCAGAAGATGTCCAAGTCCCTGGACAACTACATCGGGGTGCTGGAGCCGGCCAAGGAGATCTTCGGCAAGGCCATGTCCATCTCCGACGAGCTCATGTGGCGCTATTTCGAGCTGCTGTCGGACCGCCCCATCGCCGAGGTGGAAGACCTCAGGAGCCAGGTGGCCGCGGGGCGCAATCCGCGCGACGTCAAGGTGGAGCTGGCGCGCGAGCTGGTGGGCCGGTTCGCCGGGGCCGATCAGGTGGACGCCGCGCAGGAGGCTTTCGAGAGCCAGTTCCGCAAGCACCAGGTGCCCGACGACGTGCCCGAAGTGGAGGTACCCGCCGAGGGGCCCGAGGGGGTGCGGCTGGTGGCCGCCCTCCGGGTGGCGGAGCTGGTGGCCTCGTCCTCGGAGGCCAACCGCATGATCAAGCAGAACGCCGTGCGCGTGGACGGCGAACGCGAGAGCGACCGCGAGCGGCTGCTGGCCCCGGGCGGCTCCTACCTGCTGCAGGTGGGCAAGCGCCGCTTCGCACGGGCCACGGTGGCCGCCGGTTGAATCTTTTCGCCGCACCCCTGGACAAGGGCCCCGCCCAGGGCGTAGAGTCTTGCCTCCCGTCGCCGGGAGTCGGCGGCGGACAGGCGGGAAACGGTGCGGCCGGCCGGTGAAATAATCCGGCAACAACCCTTGACCGCGACCGCCTGGCGCGTAGAATAGCGCCCCGCATTGACGGACGGGGCGGCGGCAACCGCCGAAAGCGGATGCCGGCGACCGGTCCTTTTGCTCTTTAACAATCTGGGATGAGGAAGCGTTGTGGGCTCTTGGTGATTGCCTTTGAGAGCTTGCTGGGCTTTGGGTCGAGCGCTGGTTTACGCCGGTCTATTGTCTTTCGGGGCAAGGGCTGGTGGTTTTTAAACTGG
>DATFLO010000099.1:0-3184 GCA_035267605.1 Gammaproteobacteria bacterium | reverse complement strand
CCGAGGCGGCGGCCAGCTCCGGGCTCGACTTGGCGGCCTCGGTCATGATCTCGCGCGCCTCGCGCTCGACGTCGCGGCCCTGGTTGCGGGCCTCGACGCAGGCCTCGACGGCGACGCGGTTGGCCGCGGCGCCCGCGGCGTTGCCCCACGGATGGCCCTGGGTGCCGCCGCCGAACTGCAGCACGGAGTCGTCACCGAAGATGGTCACCAGCGAGGGCATGTGCCACACGTGGATGCCGCCGGAGGCCACCGCGAAGACGCCGGGCATGGAGCCCCAGTCCTGGTCGAAGAACACGCCGCGGGAGCGGTCCTCGGGCACGAAGGATTCGCGCAGCTGGTCCACGAAGCCGAGCGTGGACGCGCGGTCGCCCTCGAGCTTGCCGACCACAGTACCGGCGTGCAGGTGGTCGCCGCCGGACAGGCGCAGGCACTTGGCCAGCACGCGGAAGTGGATGCCGTGCTTGGGGCTGCGGTCGATCACGGCGTGCATGGCGCGGTGGATGTGCAGCAGCATGCCGTTGCTGCGGCACCACTTGGCCAGGCCGGTGTTGGCGGTGAAGCCGCCGGTCAGGAAGTCGTGCATGACGATCGGCATGCCCAGCGACTTGGCGAACTCGGCGCGCTCGTACATCTGCTCCGGGTCGGGCGCGGTCACGTTCAGGTAGTGGCCCTTGCGCTCGCCGGTATGGGCCTGGGCCTTCTGCACCGCCTCGGCGACGAACTCGAAGCGGTCCTGCCAGCGCATGAAGGGCTGGCTGTTGACGTTCTCGTCGTCCTTGGTGAAGTCCAGGCCGCCGCGCAGGCTCTCGTACACCGCGCGGCCGTAGTTCTTGCCGGACAGGCCGAGCTTGGGCTTGATGGTGCAGCCCAGCAGCGGCCGGCCGTACTTGTCCATGCGGTCGCGCTCGACCTGGATGCCGAACGGAGGGCCCATGCAGGTCTTCACGTAGGCAATCGGGAAGCGGATGTCCTCCAGGCGCAGGGCCTGAATGGCCTTGAAGCCGAACACGTTGCCCACCAGCGAGGTGAGCACGTTGGTGATCGAACCCTCCTCGAACAGGTCGATGGGGTAGGCGATGAAGGCGTAGAAGGCCTCCTCGTCGCCGGGCACATCCTCAATGCGGTAGGCGCGGCCCTTGTAGTACTCGATGTCGGTCAGCAGGTCGGACCAGACGGTGGTCCAGGTGCCGGTGGAGGACTCCGCCGCCACGGCCGCCGCCGCCTCCTCCCGCGGCACACCCCCCTGCGGGGTCACCTTGAAGCAGGCCAGCAGGTCGGTGTCGAGCGGGACGTAATCCGGGGTCCAGTACATCTGGGCGTAGTCCTTGACCCCCGCATCATAAGTTTTGCTTGCCATCGGAGAACTCCTCGCTTGCCACGGTTGGGATGCCGACGGAAAAACTAGCCGATAGCCAGGAATAGATTCCAATCGATTACATCAATGAAAGGCATAGATATCGCAAGAAAACGCCGGAACCGCGGGGGCTCCGGACGAGCAGGAAGGGACCGGAATGGGGCAAGCCCAAAGGGAATGGAAACGGGGAGGAGCGGGCCGCGGGGCCCGCGGTTCGGCGGAGGGGCTCGGCAGGCCGGGCCCCTCGGGGCTCAGCTCCGGTCGGGGGCGGGGGAGGCGGCCTTGGCCGCGGAGCCGTCGGAGCTGCCCTGGCCCGGCTTGAGCAGGGTGGCCAGGAGCGCATCCATCTGCTCGCCCACGTTGAACCCCTCTTCCACCATGAACTCCAGGAAGGACTCGGCGATCACCGACAGCTTCTTGCCGCGGGGGTAGACGGCGTACCAGGTGCGGTCCATGGGAAAGCCCTCCACATCGAGGAGCCCCACCGGGCTGTTGCTGCCCTCCAGGGTCAGGCTGTGCAGCGACAGCGCGGAGATGCCGAGGCCGCTGGCCACGGCGTGCTTGATGGCCTCGTTGCTGCTCAGCTCCATGATGACGTTGGGCTGCAGGCCGGCGGCGTCGAACAGCCGCTCGGTGGCCTGGCGGATGCCCGAGCCCGCCTCCCGGGCGATGAAGGGCTCGTCGATCAGACGCTCCAGGGGGATGTTGGTCTCGTCCTCCAGCGGGTGGCCGTGCGGGGCCATGACCACCAGGGGGTTGGGGGCGATCGGCACGGCCTCCACCTCGATCCCCTCCTCGGGCTTCTGGCCCATGATGTAGAGATCGAACTCGTTGAGGGCCAGCTGCTCGAGCACGCGCTCGCGGTTGGTGACCTTCAGCGAAACCTCGATCCCCGGATACTTCTGCTTGAAATGGCCGAGCACGTGGGGCGCGAAGTACTTGGCGGTGGTCACCACCGCCATCTTCAGCGTGCCCCGCTTGAGCCCCTCCATCTCCGACACCTGCATCTCCAGCCGGTCCAGGCTGCCGAAGATCTCCACGCAGGTCTCGTACAGCTCCCGGCCCGCCTCGGTCAGGTGGACCTGCCGGCCGATCTGCTCGAACAGCGGCATGCCGACGGCGTCCGCCAGCTTTTTCACCTGCATGGAGGCGGTGGGCTGCGTCAGGTAGAGCTCCTCGGCGGCCCGCGTCACGCTGCGGTTACGGGCGAGCGCCTCGAAGATCTTGAGCTGACGCAGGGTCACCCGCCGCGCGAGGTCCTTTCCGGCTCCAGGCATCGAGCTTTACCTATGCAGAGAATAGAAAAAAGGAATTTTATTTATACCTCGCCCTGACCAGAATACTTACCTGTAAAGGTCGGGAATGCAAGCGCCCCAGCTTCCCGGCCCGGACGATCCCCCATCAAGCGGGCCCTCGGGCGCCCCGCAGCCGCGAGGCCCCGCCCAGGAGGCGGCGACCATGCCCCTGACCGACATGACCGACATGCTGGCCCATGCCTACCGCCACGGCTACGCCCTGGGCGCCTTCGCCGTGGCCGACCTGGAGAGCCTGAGCGGCGTGATGGCGGCCGCCGAGGCCTCCCGGGCGCCGCTCCTGCTGGCGCCCGAGGCAGCCGACGAGTCCCGCCTGGAGCTGCTGCTGCCGGCGGTGGAGGCGGCCGCCCGCCGGTCCGAAGTGCCGGTGGCCATCCAGCTGGCGGTCGCCGCCGACCCCGAGGCGGTGGCCCGGGCCATCCGGCTCGGCGGCAACGGCATCCGGGTCGCCCCACCGCAGGACTCCTTCCCCCGCAGCGTCCAGCAGACCCAGGCGGCCGCCGCCACCGCCCAAGCC
>DATFLO010000098.1:0-4455 GCA_035267605.1 Gammaproteobacteria bacterium | reverse complement strand
CGGAGATCGTGCGCGGCATCCGCTCGGTGCGGGTGGACGTGCGCGCGGTGATCACCGCCGCCGGCGGCTGCCCCGAAACCCTGCGCCCGCTCCTGCAGGAATACCGCGGGACGGCGGCGGCCCCCGCCATCATCGATCACCAGCGGGCGGGCCGCCGGGCCGCCGAGCGGTTGGGCCCCAGCGCCCTCCTTGCGGTTCACCGGCTGCCACCGCCCCGCTTCCTGCGGGGGGTGGCGGGCGCCGACGTGCCGGTGACGGCCGTGAGCTGCGAGCCCCCGGCCAGATTGCCGCGGGGCCTGCGCTTCGACCATATCCTGCCGGTGGGCGAGGCCCAGGCCGAGCGCTGGCGGACCCGGGGCTTCGCCCCCGAGGCCCCCGTGGACCTGGAGCTGTTCCTGGCCCGCACCGACGTCGAGCCCACCTTCAAGGCCGCCATCGCCCCGGGCGAGGGGCGGCGCCTGCTGTGGGCCGACCGCCTGCCGCGCGACGCACAGCGGCGCAACGCCTTCGTGGAGCGCTGGTGCGGCGAGGACACCATCCTGGTGGTGGGCGGCGCCGGTCCCGGCGGCGGTCACAACCGGCCGGTGGTGCGGCTGTCCGAATGGGACCGCGAGCGCCGGCCGCTGGAGCCGGGGACCCTGGTGTGGATGGACGAGGAGCGCTGGCTGCCGGCGGTGAGCGCGTCCGCCTTCGCCGGGGTGCTGGTGGACCCCTCGCGTACGGCCTTGTGGCAGGCCCTGGCCAGCGGCCTGCCCACCGTGGCCACCGGGAGCGCCCCGGCAACCCTGCGCGACCTGGGCGTGGATCCGGAGGCGGCCACCGCCCTGGCGGCGGACTGGGACGGTGTCGACGAATGCTGGGCGCACTGGAGGCAACAGGCGTTCGCCTGGCGCGATCAGCAGGCCCGCACCCGGCGCGCCTTCTGGGAGGTGCGCCGGCGCGCCGAGGCGGCCATGGCCCTGCTCGACCGCTGGGCGGACGCCTGGTGAGCCGGCTGCAGGCCCAGTGGTACGGCGGCGGCTGGCTGAGCCGGTCGCTGGCCCCGCTGGGCTGGGCCTACGGCGGGGTCATGCGGCTGCGCCGCGGCCTCTACCGGCGCGGCTGGCTGCGGGCCGAGGCGGTCCCGGTGCCGGTGGTGGTGGTGGGCAACCTGACCGTGGGCGGCAGCGGCAAGACCCCGCTGGTCATCGCCCTGGCCGAGCGGCTGCGCGCGCTCGGCCGCTCCCCGGCGGTGGTCAGCCGCGGCTACGGTCGGCGGGGCAAGGGTCTGCGCGTGGTCAGCGACGGCGGCGGGCGGCGTTTGGCGGCCGCCGAGTGCGGCGACGAGCCGGCGCTGATCGCCGACCGCCTGGCGCTGCCGGTGGTGGTGGCCGCCGATCGCGCCGCCGCCGTGCGCAAGGCCGCGGAGCTCGGGGCTGACTGCGTGGTGGCCGACGACGGCTTCCAGCGGTTGTCCCTGCCCAGGGAGCGCGCCTTCGTGGTGGTGGACGGCGGCCGCGGTTTCGGCAACGGCCGCTGCCTGCCGGCCGGCCCCCTGCGCGAGCCGGTGTCGGCGCTGGCCGATGCCGACGCCGTGGTGCTCCACGGCGAGGGTGCCGTTCCCGGCCGGGAGCCGGACCTGCGCATGCATCTGGTGCCCGAGGGCCTGCGCGGGATCCGCTCCCGTCGCCAGAGCCGGGAGCTGGACTGGCTGCAGGGGCGGCGGGTGCACGCCGTGGCCGGCATTGGCGACCCGGATCGCTTCTTCGCCCTGCTGCGCCGGCTGGGGGCCCGGCTGGAGCCGCATCCCTTTCCGGACCATCACGCGTATGTGCCGGAGGAGGTGCGGTTCCCCGCGGGGGGGACCCTGGTGACCACCGAGAAGGACGCGGTCAAGCTGGCGGAGCTGGGCATCGACGGCTGGGCGCTGCGCGTGTCGGCCCGGCTCGACCCGGATCCGGAGCCCTGGCTGGCGGATTTGCCGGCGGCCCAGGGCGGCGGTGTATCCTAGAAGGCCTGGACCAACCCGACCACGGGCCGATGGCGCAAAGGGCCCGATTCCGATTACCGCGAGGGGGACGGCGGTGCTCGACCGCAAGCTGCTGGACATCCTGGTCTGCCCGGTGTGCAAGGCCGAGGTGACCCTGAACAAGGCCAAGGACGGCCTCGTCTGCCACAAGTGCAAGCTGGAGTACCCGATCCAGGACGACATTCCGGTCATGCTCCCGGACGAGGCCCGCTCGCTGGAGGGGGAGGGCGGGGGGGCGGAGTGAGCTTCACCGTCCTCATCCCCGCCCGTTACAGCGCCAGCCGGCTGCCGGGCAAGCCCCTGCGCGAGGTTGGCGGTGCGCCCCTGATCTGGCGCGTGGTGGAACGGGCCGCGGCCAGCGGCGCCCATCGGGTGGCGGTGGCCACCGACGACGAGCGGGTGGCCGAGGCGGTGCGCAGCCGCGGCGGCGAGGCGGTGATGACCGGGGCCGACCGCGCCAGCGGCACCGACCGCCTGGCCGAAGCGGCCGCTGCCCTGGGGCTGGCCGACGGCGACACGGTGGTCAATGTCCAGGGCGACGAGCCCTTCATGCCGCCCGCCCTCATCCGGGAAGTGGCCGATGCGCTGAACGCCGAGCCCGCGCGCGAGATGGCCACCGCCGCCCACCCCCTGGACCGCTGGGAGCCGGTGCTGGATCCCAACGCGGTGAAGGTGGTGCGGGCGGCGGGCGGGGACGCCCTGTACTTCTCGCGGGCGCCGGTGCCCTGGGACCGCGACCGCATGGGTGATGTCACCGACCCCATGGCGTTGGCCGCGGCGGGCCGTCCGCAGGGGTTTTTGCTGCACGTGGGCATCTACGCCTACCGCGCCGGGTTCCTGCGGGCCTTCGCCGCCTGGTCGCCCACCGCGCTCGAGCGGCGCGAGGCGCTGGAGCAGCTGCGGGCGCTGGAGCACGGCGTCGCCATCCGCGTGGTCGAGACCGAGCACAGCCCCGGCATCGGCGTGGACACGCCCGACGACCTGGAGCGGGCCAACCGGCGCTGGTCCGAGGAGGCCGGCGCCGGGGCCTGAGTACCCGAACACCCTTCACGGAAACGCCAAGAGGAGCACCCCATGGACCTGAGCAAGGTTCCGGCGGGCAAGGATGCCCCGTCCGACATCAACGTGGTGATCGAGATCCCGCAGGGATCGGCGGTCAAGTACGAGCTGGACAAGGACTCCGGCATGATCGAGGTGGACCGCTTCCTGTTCACCCCCATGTACTACCCGCTCAACTACGGCTTCGTGCCCAACACCCTGTCCGAGGACGATGACCCCACCGATGTGCTGGTGGTCTCGCGCGAGGCGGTCTATCCCGGCTCCGTGCTGCGCAGCCGTCCGGTGGGCATCCTGGAGATGGAGGACGAGTCGGGCGTGGACGCCAAGATCCTGGCGGTGCCCCACGAAAAGGTGGACAATACCTATGTGGATATCGCCGACGTGACCGACCTGCCCGAGTCCCTGCGCAATTCCATCAAGCACTTCTTCGAGCACTACAAGGACCTCGAGCCCGGCAAGTGGGTCAAGGTCAACGACTGGAAGAGCGTCTCCGAGGCCCGCGCCATCATCGAGGCGGACATCCAGCGCGCCTCCTGAGCGCAGCGGCACGGGCCTGCGGGGCGGCCCTCCCGGGCGCGGGAGGGCTGCTACCGTTCGGGGGGAAGGTCAGGAGGCCGGGGCGCCCTCGTCGAGCAGGAGGAGGTCCAGCAGGTCGCTGGGTGAGCCGTCGGCGTCGAGCACCGGGAGGCACTCGGTGTAGGGCACGCGCCGGTAGGCCCGGCCCTGGAGGTCGTCCTGGATGCTCTTCTGGCGGGCGTGCTGGAGGACCAACTGGGGGCCGTCGGGCAGCAGCTCGATGACGGTGTAGGGCTCCCCGGCGTACTCGGCCCGCCGGCCGATGAGGCCGCTCAGGTAGTCCCAGTCGGCGGCGCGCTGCTTGTCGAAGGGGGTCATCGGGGTGCCTGCTGGTTCGGGGCGAATGGGAAGGATTCCTATCCCCGCAACATAACCCGTGGCGGCGGGGAACAAAAGGACCGCAGGGCGTCCTGCCGATTTGTCTCCGCAAGGCTTGCATGGGTCCCGAGGCATCCGTATAGTATGCGCCTCCCGTCGCCGGGTCGGACGGCCGGCAAGCCCGATGGTTTCGGGAAATTTTCGCTTGACAGGCGACGGCCTGTAACTAAAATGACGCATTCTCGATTGCGGGGTGGAGCAGTCCGGTAGCTCGTCGGGCTCATAACCCGAAGGTCGCAGGTTCGAATCCTGCCCCCGCTACCAAATCCGTACCGATCGGCGCTAGCCGGTCGTTTGCTCTTTAACAATCTGGGATGAGGAAGCGTTGTGGGCTCTTGGTGATTGCCTTTGAGAGCTTGCTGGGCTTTGGGTCGAGCGCTGGTTTACGCCGGTCTATTGTCTTTCGGGGCAAGGGCTGGTGGTTTTTAAACTGG
>DATFLO010000097.1:0-8746 GCA_035267605.1 Gammaproteobacteria bacterium | reverse complement strand
CCCGGGACCGGGCCGGGGCTCAGCCGCCCTTCCTCACTCCGCCTTCGAGTGGAGAGCCCCCCCCGTTCTGGGGCAGCCAGGAGGGGCAGAGGGCTTCGCGGGAGCGCCGTATCAGCTCCTCCGGACTCTCCCCCCGGCGGTAGGTGGCGATGCCGGTCATGGGCCGGACCCACGCGACCGGATCGAAATCGTGGAGGTGGATCAGCTGCTTGAGCCGTTCGCCCAGCTTGCGGGCGTCGTCGTTGCCCGTTTCCGGGGCCAGAAGGAAGATGTGGCCCTCCTCGTTGTGTCCCACCAGATCGGTTTCCCGGCTCTCCCGCCGCAGGAGATCCTCCAGGCTCTTCAGCACCTTCCGGCCCACCTCCTGGCCGTAGTGGGCCTGCAGCCCGGGGAAATGGGCGACGGAGAAGGTCATGAGGCTCAGGGGGTGCTTGTACCGATAGGAGCGGGCCACCTCGCGCCGGAGGATGAAGTGGAAGCCGCCGTTATTGGCAATCTGGGCCTCCGCGGGGGGTGCCTCGCTGGCGCCGCTGCTGCGGATGCCCACGATACTGTAGGCCTCTTCCTCGCCCCCCGGCAGCGGGATGGGGTAGAGGCGGAAGACGGAGCTCTCGCCGTCCGGTGTGGCCAGCGGGGTCTCCAGATAGTTGCCACCGGCGGCGCCCTCCCCGGACCGGAGCATGTTTCGGAAATGTCGCTGCTGCCCCGGCGGCACCAGCTTGTCGGCGGTCATGCCGGCCAGCTCCTCGCCGGCCAATCCCGTCTCTTCGGGGAGCGCATGGTTCCAGTAGACCAGGGACAGGTCGGAGCGGGCGGTGAGGAACACCCCCGGGAAGTGCTCGAAGATGGTCTGGTCCGCCTGCTGGCGCCGGTTCAGGAACAGGCGCAGGGCCCGGAGGGCGCTGATATCGGTGAACCACAGGACCCAGCCCCCCGGGCTGTCGGCCGGTTCCCCGGGAAGGGGGGCCATCCGGCAGCTGACCGGGACCTCGCCACCGTCTCCCCGGCGCAGCCGGGTCTCCAGGGGGCCTTGGTCGCGCGCCTCCCGGAACCTGGCCGTGAGCGAATCGGCCTCGTCGTCGGGGAGAAAGTCGCCGAGGGGCCTGCCGATCAGATCCTCGGAGGAGAGCCCCAGCATATGGGCCATGGCGCTATTGATGTTCACGGCCCGACCATCGCGGTCGGCCTCCCAGTAGCCGGTCGGCAGGCTTTCCAGCAGGAAGCGGGAGCGTTCCGGGCCCTCCGGATCATCCGGGGCGGGCGGGTGCCCGTTTTCCAGGGCCTCGTTCAGGGTCTCGCGGAGCCGGCTCTCGCTTTTCTGGAGGGCATGATTGAGGAGCTTCCACTGGCGCTCCTCGTAGCGGCGGAAGGCCTGCTCCAGGCCCTGGTGCCGGGAGATCGGCCGGAACACCGCCTGGATGGTGGGCTGTTGTTGGCCTTCCAGCAGGGTCAGGCTGACCTCCATGTCCGAGGGGCTGCCGTCGGCGCTGCGAAAGCGAATATGGTCCTGGGGGTGGACCTCGGTCAGGGCGCGCTTGAGCAGGTAGCCCATCTGGCCCCGATCCTCGTGGTAGACGAGGGCGGAAAGGGGTACGCCCTGCAGGGCCCCGGCGCTCGGGAAGTCGAGGAGCTCGGCGCTGACGGGGTTGGCGTAGGTGATGCGGTAGGTGTGCATCACCAGCACCCCGAAGGGGTGGCGGTTGAGCAGGGCGAGGGCGGAGCGGTCGTCACCGTCCCCGCCCTGGGCGAGGACGGCCGTGACGATCACCCAGTCCTGCTGGTCTTCCCGGAGCCCCATGAGCCGGAAGGTGAAGCGCGGACTGGGGCCTTCGGGCACCTGGAATGGCAGGGTGACCTCCCCCATGCCCTGAGTCCGGGCACGCTGGAGCTCGCGGGCAAACTCCCCTCCCTGGGTATTGCGCAGGACCTCCGGCAGGGGCCGTCCGAACAGCTCGTTGACTCCCAGCCCGAGCGCTGCGAGGGCGCGCTGGTTCCACCCGCGCACGGCGTTGGATTGGTCGCAGAGCAGGGACGGGCCCGGCAGGGACTCCAGGAGGTGATTGGAGAAACGTGGATCGCCAAGGCCGAAGCCAGACGGTGAAGTCGAGACCGGAGTCATTGGAAATCCCCCATGACTCACCGCCCCCTTTCTCTTTTTGTCCGAATCTTTTACATATAACCGGAGGCCGGGATCCCGGCAAGCCCGTAAAATTACGGATAATGTAAATAAATTCCCTTATAATTTCATGAATGTGAAAGCCTTTATTGGCCAAGTTTCGGGCCAGGAAGGATGTTCCCTCATGTGCGGCCGCTACGGACTGCGAACCCCGGTGGACGAGCTGGCGCGGCGCCTCAACGCCGAGCTGGCCCTGGCGGATCCGGGCCCCCGTTACAACATCGCCCCCACCCAGACCCTGCCGGTGTGCCGCCAGCCGGACCCTGAGCGGCGCGAGCTGGTGGGCATGGAGTGGGGGCTGGTGCCGTTCTGGGCCAGGGACCCGCGCGAGACCCGTGCCAAGTACAGCCTGATCAACGCGCGCGCCGAGAGCGTGGCGGACAAGCCGGCGTTCAAGGCCGCCTTCCGCCGCCGGCGGGCGCTGGTGCCGGCGGACGGCTTCTACGAGTGGAAGCAGGGCGACAAGCCCAAGCAGCCCTACTGGATCCGGCGGCGGGACGGGAATCCCCTGTTCTTCGCCGGCATCTGGGAGCGCTGGGAGGGGGAGGTCGATGGCGAGGTCCGCGCCCTGGAGAGCTACTGCATCATCGTCGGCGAGCCCAACGAGCTGCTGGCCTCCATCCACAACCGCATGCCGGTGATCGTCGACGAGGCCGACTGGGCCCTGTGGCTGGACCCGGGGCTCACCGACCCCGAGCCGCTGCGCCCGCTGCTCGCCCCGTATCCGGCCGAGGCGCTGGAGGCGGTGCCGGTGAGCCGGCGGGTGAACAGCCCGGCCAACGACGACGCGGGGCTGATCGAGGCGGTGGAGTAAGGGGGGCGTTCCGGGAGATTGCTTCGCTGCGCTCGCAATGACGGCCCCGCCTCCTGCGGGCATCGCGAGCGCCCGGGAAGGGCCCGTGGTGGTCTCCCGGGACGGGGGCTCCGCTGGGGAGATTGCTTCGCTACGCTCGCAATGACGGCCCCACCTCCTGCCGTCATCGCGAGAGCCTGAAAGGCTCGTGGCGATCTCCCGGAACGAAGGCTCTGCTCGGGAGATTGCTTCACTGCGTTCGCAATGACGGCCCCGCCTCCTGCCGTCATCGCGAGGGCCCGCAAGGGACCGTGCGATCTCCCGGAACGGAGCCTCCGCTCGGGAGATTGCTTCACTGCGTTCGCAATGACGGCAACTTGCCCCTCTGCCGTCGTTGCGAGGGCCCGCCAGGGACCGCGGCAACCTCCCGGATCGGGGCCCCCGCCTCCCGACGTCATCGCGAGCCCCGCCACTAAGTCTGCCCGGGAGTCAGGGGTTAGCCATAGCCCCGAAGGAGCTTAGTGGCGGGGCGTGGCGATCTCCCGGAACGAAGGCTCTGCTCGGGAGTTTGCTGCGCTGCGCTCCAATGACGGCGTGGGGGCTCTGGGGCCCCCGCCTCGCCCCTAGAACTTGAGCAGGTCCTTGGCCTTGTCCTGCAGCTCCTTGCGCAGGTCCTTCTTCTTCTCCTCCAGCTTCTGCTCGATCTGCTTCTCGGTCTTCTCCTGCTGCTTCTTGAGCTGCTGCTGCGCCCGCTCCTTGATGGCCTGGGCCAGGTCCACCTTGACCCTGGGGCCGGCGACCGGGCCCTCGATGCGGATGGGCACGGTCAGGCCCTGCAGCTCGCGGACCCCGGCGCCCTCGCGGATGTCCGCGGACAGGCCGTAGTCCACGCGGGCCTCGGGGAGGTCGACGAAGCCCTTGCCGGCGACGTCGAGGGCCGACGAGCGCAGGGACAGGTCGTCGCTGTGCACGCGGCCGTCCTTCACCACGGCGGTGCCCTTGAGCTCCCGGAAGGCGGTGCCGTCGGCCTTGCCGGAGGGGCCGTTGCCCTTGCCCAGGGCGGCGGCCGCGGCGGACAGGGCGCGACCGAGGTCGACCCCGGCCACCGTGCCGTCGCGCAGGGTGTAGCTGCCGCGGCCGTTGAGGCTGCGCAGCATGGCCCCGGTCTCGGCGCCGCGGAAGGTGAGGTCGGCGGTGACGTCGCCGCTGCCGGTGAAGTAGGCCTTGCCGATGGCGTCCTCCATGAGCGGGCCGACGGCCACGCCGCTTAAGTGCTCGTTCAGATCCACCCTGGGCGTGTCGCCGCGGGCGTCGAGGCGCACATCGCCGCTGTAGCCGCCGCCGTAGAGGCGGGCGCTCAGCGGGTGCAGGCGCAGCTGTCCGCCGCGGCCGTCCAGCCGCAGGCGCAGGTCGCTGAGGCGCACGCCGCTCACCTTGAGCTTGCCGACGTTCAGCGAGCCGGCGACGTCGAGGCGGCGCAGCCGCTCCATGGGCAGCTGGTCGCCGCCGCCGCCGGCGCCGGCGGCCCCGCCGGGGCTCGCGGGGGTTTCGCCCTCGGCGGCGGGCGGCAGGTAGCGGTCGGCATCGATGCCGTTGAGGGCCAGGTCGAAGCGCACCTTGGGCCCGGCGAAGTCCGGCACCCCGGCGGAGCCGGTGAGGCGGGCGTCGTCCAGGGTCAGGGTCAGGCCGCTGAGGCCGGCGCCGCGGGGGCTGACGGTGAAGGCGGTGTCCAGGCCGGCGCGCTCGAGGACCTTCTTGTCCGCGGTCTCCGGCAGCTCGATGCCGAGCTTGCCGGCCAGCTTGCGCGGCGAGAACGGTGCCACCGACAGCTTGCCGCTGGCGGCGGGGGCGGCGAACAGGTCGCGGGCGTCGGCGCTGGCCCGCGCCGAGAGGCCCAGGGCGGCCAGCCGCAGCGCCGGCACCTGCAGGCGGCCGGCGCCGGCGTCCAGGCGGGCGCGGGTGGCGAGCTCGGCGCCGTCGAGGGCGGCCGCCTTCATGCCCGCCGGCAGCACCTCGCCCAGCGGCGCCAGCAGCCGGCGGGCGTCGGCTACGCGGGCCTTGAGGTCGGCGCTGGCCACCGCGCCGGAGTCCGGCAGGGCCACCTCCGCGCTGCCGTCCAGCTGGAGGCCGAGCAGCGCGCCCTCCAGCTTGTCCACTCGCATTCCCTTGGCCCCCAGCCCGCCCTGGAAGTGGGTCTCCAGGCGGGTGTCGGCCAGGGCCTTGGGCGCCCAGGTCAGGCCCGGGGCGAGGGATCCGGCCAGCCTGGCCAGGGCCTTGCCGTCGGCAGCGGTGAGGGTGAGGCGGCCGTCCACGCTGGGGGTTCCGGCAAGGCCGGCCAGCGTCGTCTCGCCCTGCACGCGGGCGCCGTAGGCGCGCAGGTCGAGGCCCTTGGCGGAGGCGGTGCCGGCCTCCAGGTCCGCGGCCAGCTCCGTGGCCAGCTGCGCCCGCAGCCGGCCGGTGGGCAGCACCGGACCCTGGAGGTCGGTCTCCAGCTCGGCGCCGGCCAGGCGGTAGCGCCCGGCGGCGGGATCCAGGGTGGCCTGGCCGGACAGCCGCAGGTCCCCGGCCAGCTGCGGCTGGTTGCTGTCCACCTTGAGGGACAAGGCCAGCGGGAAGGCTTGGCCCGCGCGCACCGCGCCGGCGGTCAGGTCCAGGCCGCTGACGCGGTACTTGGCGCCGCTGACGGCGTCGCTCCAGGAGACCTCGGCGTCGCGCACGGACAGGCCGCCCACGGTGAGGGCGGCGAGGGCGCCGCCGCCCGCCGCTTCGGGCTCCCCGCCCTCGGGGGGCGGGGCCGCCTCGCCCGCGGCGGGCGCCGTCAGGTCGGCCCAGTTGGTGCGGCCGTCCGCCGCCCGGGCCAGGTGGACCCGGGCGCCGTGCAGCACCACCCGGCCGATCTCCACCTCGCCCCACAGCAGCGGCAGCACCCGCACGCGCACGTCGGCCGAGTCCACCCGGGCGAAGGGCTCGGGGCCGAAGCCGGCGGCGTTGCCCAGGGTGACCTTGCCGATCTTCGCCCCCAGCCACGGGAATACCGACAGCTCGATGGGGCCTTCCATGGTCAGCTTGCGGCCGGTCCGGCTCTCCACCAGGCGCTCGATGTCGCCGCGGTAGTCGTTGGGGTCGACGACGAAGGGCAGGGCCACCACCGCCAGCAGGATCAGCCCCGCCACGGCGCCGACGATGATGCCGAGGATCTTGAGTGCGCGCTTCATGGGTGCTTCCCGGGTTGGGCGGTGGGGGGCGTCAGTCCCTGGGCGGCTCGCCGCCGGTCTCCTCGGCCACCATGTCCTGGATCAGGTAGGCCAGGTGGTCGAGGGCCGACTGGAACTCCCAGAAGAAATCCGCCTTGGGGTCGTCCTCGGCGGGCAGCTCGAGGGTGCTCCACTGCTCGCGCAGATCGCGGGCCTCCTCCTGCGGGGCGTCGGTCTCCATGAGGAAGGTGGTGTAGAGCTGGGCGACGGCGTAGTTGAGGGCCTCGATCTGGCCGCCGACGTCTGCCATGGGACGTTCTCCGTATTGGATGGGGTCATTCCGACAGTGGAGCAGGAAGGGGCCGTCCGGTCCAGGGGGCGGCCCCTTGCCGCCGGCGGCCGAAGGGGCTAATGCTGGGGGACCGACCTGGCCAGCAACGGAGTAGCCCATTGTCCATCGAAGCCCTTTGGTCCGCGGTGTTCGCCGACGAGACCGGTCCCCACACCTCCGGCGGCGTCCTGCTGCTGCAGGACGGCCACCTGCACGGCGGTGACAACAACTACCACTACCAGGGCGACTATCGCCTGGATGGCGACCGCCTGGAGCTGCACCTCACCGCCACCCATTTCCACGGCGGCCGCAATCACATCGCCGGGGACCGCGACGCCTTCGGCCTGACCCTGTCCGGGACCGCGGCCGGCGACACCATGGAGCTCGCCGGCACCCTCGACGACGACCCCGCCCGCCGGGTGAGCGTGCAGCTGAAGCGGGTGGCGGAGCTGCCCGTGCCCGGTCCGGCCGCCGTCTGAGGCCGCGCCGGCACGAAAAAGCCCCTCCCGGAGGGGAGGGGCGGGGTCCATGCGGATTTTGGCGCGACCCGGCGTCCGCGTGGATTAGTGCTTCTGGCCCTGCCACAGCAGGTTGTAGCCCACCTCGTAGGTGTCGGAGCAGTATTCCAGGAGGTGGCTGAATTTCTCCTTAAAGGCCTCGTCCGCGTGGGACCGCTCGTGGGCCTCGAAGGAGTCCCAGAAGGTCAGGATGGCGAGGTGGTCCTCGCTGTCCGGCTGGGACTCGGGGTCCACCGAGCCCTCCTCGGACACGAAGCCGGCGGAGTGATAGACCAGGCCGCCGTGGAATTCCGGATAAGTCTCCTTCACCACCTCGCACATCTCGCCGAGCGCCAGCTCGGCGTCCTCCACCGTGTAGCCGGGCTTGAGCTTGGCTACGTTGTACAGCATGACGTGATTGGCCGGGATATGGATGGGCTCGAACATAATAGTTGACCCCTTCGCTAGGGTATTTGTATACGGTGAGACCGGGTCTAAATTTAGAAGTTCCTTAAATACTAATAGTAGATCCTCCGCCCAATGCCGCCAGGCGTGGCCCGCAGGGGATGCGGCCGGCTTCCGGACGGGGCGCCGGTTGGGAGGTCGCGTCGCTGGCGCTGGCGATGACGGCGAGGGGGCTGCGTGTCTTTTTGCGGTCATTGCGAGGACCGCAGGGACGAAGCAATCTCCCGGAGCGGAGCCCGCTTGCGGAGACCGTGTCGCTGCGCTCGTGAAGACGGTAGGAGGGCTGCAGGGCGTTCGGGGGCATGGCTGGCCGCTTGGGAGGTCGCGGCGGGGACCGCCGCTCCTACGACGGCCGGCTCCCCGCGGCCCCATCCCGGGGCGCCGGCCATCTCCCGGAGCGGAGCCCGCTTGCGGAGACCGTGTCGCTGCGCTCGCGATGACCGCCCGGGGGCCGTTCTCGGTATGCCCTCTCCCCTTCCCGGTGAGAGGGCAGGGTGAGGGGTGAGGAAGCGGCCGGGCCTCACTCCCCGCGCGGGGCGATGGCCTCGAAAATGGCGGAGTAGTCGGCCCGGCCCAGGTCCTGGGCCTGGGCCCGTTCCAGGATCTTGGCGATGGCGGTCATGAGGCTGGCATCGAGACCGTCCTGGCCGGCGGTGTCCTCCATCAGGCGCACGTCCTTGAGCAGGTGGTCGACGGGGAAGTTGGGGTCGGCGTAGCTGCCCTGGCGCATGCGGTCCAGCTTCTTGTCGAAGGTGGGCGCGTACAGGGCGCTGCCCCGCAGGATCTCCATGAACTGGCTGATGTCCAGTCCCTCCCGCATCACCAGGCCGAGCGACAGCGCGAAGGAGGTGGTGAGGCCGGCGATGAGCTGGTTCATGGCCAGCTTGAGGGCGGCCGCCTTGCCCACCTCGCCGATGAACAGCGGCTCGCCGCCGAAGGCGGCCAGTAGCGGCTTCGCGGCCTCGAACTGGCCGGCGGTGCCGCCGAACATGAGGATCAGCTTGCCCGCCTTGGCCTCGGGGATGGAGCCGAGCACCGGGCATTCCATGAGCTCGCCGCCGGCCGCCTCGACGGCGTCGCGCAGCTCGCGCGCCTCGTGGGGGGCGATGGTGGCCATGTTGATCACCCGTCGGCCGGCCAGGGCCTCGCGCGACTCCTCGCTGAGCAGGACCTCGCGCAGGGCGTCGGCGTCGGCGAGCATGGTCACCACCCAGTCGCCACTGGCGATGGCCACATGCGGGTGGGCGGCCTTGGCGGCGCCGTCGCCGGCCAGGGCGTTGGTCTTCTCGT
>DATFLO010000096.1:0-15002 GCA_035267605.1 Gammaproteobacteria bacterium | reverse complement strand
TCCACCGACAGCCGCACGCCCAGCCCCGTGGCCACGCGGTCGAGGTCCTTCTGGGGCAGATTGAAGTCCACGAACAGCGGCTCCAGGTCCTGCAGGGTCACCAGCGGATCGCCCGGGGACACGTACTCGCCCATGTCCACCCGGCGGATGCCGACGACGCCGTCGAACGGGGCCCGGATCCGCTTCTTGGCGATCAGGGTGCGCTCGCGCTCGATCTGGGCGGACAGGCTCTTGACCGAGGCCGCCGCCTCGTCCACCGATTCCTGCGAGGTCTGGTTCTGGCGCAGCAGCCGCCGGCGCCTGCGCAGCTGGTTCTCGGCCAGCTCCTTCTCCGCCTGCAGGCGCCGCACCTCGGCCTCCTCGGTGTCGGTGTTGAGCGCTACCAGCAGGTCGCCGGCCTGCACCTGCTGGCCGGACTCGAAGGCGATGTCGGCGACCCGGCCGGCCGCCTCGGGGCTGACCTGAACCCCGTTGGACGCGGTCAGGCTGCCCACGGCGTGCAGCTCGGGCTGCCAGGTGCGGGCGCTCGCCTCGGTGGTGGTGACCGTGACCGGCGGCGGCTTCCGCTGAGCCATGTGCTGCTGGATCATCAGCCCGACGTAGTACTTCCAGCCGAAGATGGCGCCGAGCACCACGGCGAGGGCCAGGATCATGAGGATCATGCGCTTGATCATGGGTCGGGTATTCCCTTGGCGGTGCCGAGCGGCCCCTGGGCGGGGCCTCCTGGGCAGGGACCGGCGGCGGACTGACCGGTCGGTCAGGAAAGAGCGGGGAGCGTGGCGTAAACCCTCGGGGACGTCAACAGGGCGGCGACCGCCCCCGGTAACGGGGGTGACATCGGTATAATCCAGGACCATGCCAGCCAAGCCGCCGAGGAGCGCCCATGCAGTCCGTCAGCGATGCCAAGGCCCGCGACCTGCCCCGCCCCAGCCTGCCCCTGGCGATCCTGCCCATCGCCGCCACCATGGGCCTGATCCTGTTCCAGATCCGCTACTTCGGCGCGGACAATTTCGCCCCCCACATCCCGCTGGCGCTGGGCATCGCCATCACCGGCTTGGTGGGCCGCGCCATCGGCTACCGCTGGCGGCAGATGGAGGCGGGCCTGTTCCACGTGGTCCACATCGGCCTGCCGTCGGTGGCCATCCTCATGATCGTGGGCATGATCATCGGCACCTGGATCCTGTCCGGGACCGTCCCCCTGCTGATCCACTACGGCCTGACCCTGATCACGCCGCAGTACTTCCTGCTGGCGGCCATGCTGCTGACCTCGGTGGTGTCGCTGGCCATCGGCACCTCCTGGGGCACGGTCGGCACCGTCGGCCTGGCGCTGGTGGGCATCGGCGACGGCCTGGGCATCCCGGCGGCGCTCACCGGCGGCGCCATCGTCTCCGGGGCCTTCTTCGGCGACAAGATGTCGCCGCTGTCGGACACCACCAACCTGGCGCCGGCGGTCACCTCCACCAACCTGTTCAGCCACATCCGCAACATGGCGGCCACCGCGGTGCCGGCCATGCTCGCGGCCGGCACCGTCTACTGGGTGCTGGGCTGGCGCTACGCCGGGCAGGGCCTGCACGCCGAGCGGGTGGAGACCATCCTGCGCGGCCTCGACACCCAGTTCGCGCTGAGCCCCTGGCTGCTGCTGCCGGCGGTGCTGGTGGTGGTCCTCGCCGTGCGCCGCTACCCCGCCCTGCCCACCCTGTTCGCGGGCATGCTGGCCGGGGTGGCCACCGCGGTGATCGCCCAGGACGCCACCCTCCACCAGGTGCTGGCCGCCATGCAGACCGGCTTCGACAGCACCACCGGGGTGGCGGCGGTGGACGACCTGCTGTCCAAGGGCGGCATCCAGTCCATGATGTGGACCATCTCGCTGGTCCTCATCGCGCTGGCCTTCGGCGGCATCGTCGAGCAGACGCGCTGCCTGGAGGTGATCCTGCACGCGGTCATGGGCCTGGTGCGCGGACGGCTGTCGCTGGTCACCGCCAGCACCGGCGGCGCCGTGGGCACCAACCTGCTCACCGGCGACCCCTACCTGGCCATCGCCCTGCCCGGGCGCATGTTCGCCCCGGCCTACCGCGGCCGCGGGCTGTCCACCCTCAACCTGTCGCGCTCGCTGGAGGAGGGCGGCACCCTGATCAACCCGCTGGTGCCGTGGAGCGCCGGCGGCGCCTTCACCGCGGGTGCCCTGGGCATTCCCACCCTGGCCTACGCGCCGTTCGCCTTCGCCTGCTGGCTGTCGCCGCTGATCGGGCTGCTCTACGCCGGCCCCGGCTGGTTCATGCCCGAGGCCGACGCCGCCGAGCGCGAGCGCTGGCAGACCGACCATGAACCGGTCATGGTGGAGGGCGAGCTGGTCAGCGCCGCGGAGCTGGCGCCGGAGGAGCTGGAGCGGGCCTTCGATGCCTACCGCGGCGCCTAGTGTCCTGTCGCAGAAATTCGTTTCATTTCTGAGCTTCCTGCGCCGGTTCGGAGCAAAGCGTCCCGCCCCTGGCCTGACCGCCCCATGGGCAACTGGCTGGGCGCCGGAGCCGGCCAGGGGCGGGATGGTGGCCCTGCCCGTCGAGGAGGGGCAACGCAGCGCCGGGCCGGCGCAGGGGCTCCCTGCGGGCGGGCCGGGAGGACGGCCGGCGCGGCGTCGCCGAACCTTGACGGGCAGGGAGCCCGCCTGCGGCTCGGCTCCTTGCGGCGCCCGCCCTCCCGGCCCGCAGAATTGCAACGAATTTCTGCAACAGGACACTAGCCGGAGATTGTCGCCATCCAGGAGCGGGTCATGGACTACTTCCCCAAGCAGTACGCCGAGCCGGGGACCGCCCCCGGCAGCCTGCCGGAGAGGGAGAGCGGCGCCGCACCGGTGACCGCCACCCTCATCGACTACGGCCCCGACCACTGCGAGGAGGTCACCCTCGACCATCCCCGCGACTGCCGCCCCTACCTGGAGCGCGACACCCGCACCTGGATCCACATCCAGGGCAGCCCCGACATCGAGACCCTGGCCCTGTTCGGCGAGGTGTTCGGGCTGCACCCCCTGGCCCTGGAGGACGTGGCCCGCCTCGGCCAGCGCCCCAAGGCGGACCACTATGCCGGCCACCTGTTCCTGGTGCTGGCCCTGCCCGAGCTCGCCGAGGATCGCCTGAGCCTGCAACAGGTCAGCCTGTTCCTGGGCGGCAGCGCCCTGATCAGCTTCCAGAGCGGCGGCGGCGACCCCTTCGGCCCGGTGCGCAGGCGCCTGCACCAGGCTTCGGGGCGCATCCGCAGCCGCCCCCTGGATTACCTGCTGTACGCCCTGGCCGACACGGTGGTGGACCGCGGCTTCCCGGTGCTGGAGGCCCTGGGCGACCGCATCGAGGCCATCGAGGACCGGCTGCTGAGCGAGCCGAGCCAGGAGATGGTGGCGCGCCTGCACGGCCTGCGCCGTGAGCTGGTGCTGCTGCGCCGCATGCTGTGGCCGCAGCGCGAGGTGATGAACGGCCTCATGCGCGACGAGGAGGGCTGGCTCGACGAGGACACCCGGCTGTACCTGCGCGACGCCTACCAGCATGCGGTGCAGATCCTGGACCTGATCGAGTCATACCGCGAGATGACCGCCAGCCTGCTCGACCTCTACCTGTCCACCCTGAGCCACCGCCTCAACGAGGTCATGCGGGTGCTCACCGTGTTCGCCACCATCTTCCTGCCGATCACCTTCATCGCCGGCCTCTACGGCATGAACTTCGCCGGCGGGCCGTGGAACATGCCGGAGCTGCACTGGCGCTTCGGCTATCCCTTCGCCCTGGGCCTGATGGCGGCGGTGGGCCTGGGCCTGGTGGCGTTCTTCCGGCGCAAGGGCTGGCTGTAAGCCGCCTCCCGCAGGGAGTCCCCGGGGGCCCGACAGTGTCCGCGCCGGGATTTACCGGCCCCCCCTTTTGCGGCTATGTTACTTCTACCCGCCTACGGGAATACCCCATCAGCCGCCGAGGTCCCCCATGTTCAAGGCCCTGGTTCTGGAGGCGGACAGCGGCGAGCCCCGCCCCGTTGTCCGCGAGCTCGAGGACGACGCCCTTCCCGCCGGCGACGTCACCGTGGCGGTGGCCTACTCGGGGCTCAATTTCAAGGACGCCATGGTCCTCACCAACCGGGGCAACCTGGTGCGCTCCTACCCCCACGTGCCGGGCATCGACCTGGCGGGCACGGTGGAGGCCAGTGACCACCCGGACTTCCAGCCGGGCGACGAGGTCCTGCTCAACGGCTGGCGGGTGGGCGAGCACCACTGGGGCGGGCTCGCCGGCAAGGCGCGGGTGCGCGGCGAATGGCTCCAGCACCTGCCGGCCGGCATGTCCATGCAGCACGCCATGGCCGTCGGCACCGCCGGCCTGGCCGCCATGCTCGGGCTGCTGGCCCTGGAGGACCACGACCTCGCCCCCAGCGCCCAGGTCCTGGTCACCGGCGCCTCCGGCGGGGTGGGATCGCTGGCCACCGCCCTGGCCGCGGCCAGCGGCCGCTACGTGACCGCGGTCACCGGGCGCCCGCAGAACGAGATCTACCTGCGCGGGCTGGGGGCCCACCAGGTCCTGGACCGCTCCGAGCTCGACGGGCCGCCGGAGCGGCCCCTGGAGGACCAGCGCTGGGCCGGCTGCATCGATCCGGTGGGCGGCCAGACGCTGGCCCACAGCCTGGCCCAGATGCGCTACGGCGCGGCGGTGGCGGCGGTGGGGCTGGCCGGCGGCGCCAAGCTGTCCACCACCCTGCTGCCGTTTTTGCTGCGCGGGGTCAGCCTGCTGGGGATCGACTCCGCCGCCTGCCCCATGGAGCGGCGCCGCCAAGCCTGGCAGCGACTGGCCAGCGACCTCAGCCACGACCGCCTGCAGTCCCTGTTCCGGGTGGCGTCCCTGGCGGAGGTCCCGGAGCTCGCCAACGAGCTCATCCAGGGGAGCATCCGCGGCCGGGTGGTGGTCGACCCCGGCGCCTGAGGTCAGGGGCGGTCGAGCCCGCGCCGGAGGCGGACGGTGATCACGGCGGCGGCCGCAACGGCTTCCGGGATGGCCCGGCTCATGCGGCCTTCCGCGCCCGCCGGACCGGACCTAACCGTCCCCGATCACCACCCGGTGCGGGAGAAGGGCCCGGGCCCGCTCGACATCCTCGCGGCGGGCGTGGGCGGGATACCAGACCACGATGGCGCCGCCGTCGTCCCAGAAATACCGCCCCTCCCCCGGGGGATCGGAAAGACCGTGGATCCGTTTCTCCGAAGGACTCAATCGAGACCACATCCGCCCCTCCCCGGCCCCCGGTGGCAGACGATAGAGCTGCGCCGACCGCCCGGCCGGCTTGCTGAAGCGGGGGACCCTGGTTTTCATGGTGGCGCGAACTTCCCGATAGGGCCTTGCCCCGGATCAATTGCCGGGGCTGAAGGGGCACAGCGAAATGTACGCTCCCTCAGACCGCGGCGCCAGGGAAAGTTCCCGCCGCCCCTCCTTAGCGGTCGAGGCGGTGCAGCAGGTAGAGCCCCGCGACCACCAGGACCGGCACCAGCACGGCGATCAGGGGCGTAACCAGGATGCCGTCGGTTATGGGAAGCATGGGCAGCCCCCGGATCCGGCTTCAGAAGGTTGCCAATGTAGCCTCCAACGCCGGTCCGGCAAAACCCTTTCGGCACCGCGCCGCCGCCACGGGGAACCGCCATGTTCGACCTGAGGGCCCTGCTCAGCCCGCTCGCCTTGCTCATCGCCGCCTACCTGCCGTCCTGCGCCGGCTACCTGCCCGCACAGGCCCCCATGGAAACCCGCAGCTACCCGGCCGGCGCCGAGCGGAGCCGGGCCCTGGTGGTCTTCCTTCCCGGCCTGCGCGACCGCGCCTCGGACTTCCAGGCCCGCGGCTTCGTGCAGGGGCTGCACCGCCACCACCTGGCCGTCGACGCCATCGCCGCCGATGCCCACGTCAACTATTACACCAAGGGCACCTTCAAGCAGCGCCTGCAGCAGGACGTCATCCGCCCGGCGCGGGACCGGGGCTATGCCGAGATCTGGCTGGTGGGGATCTCGCTGGGCGGCTTCGGCGCCCTGCGCTACGCCCAGACCCACCCTGGCCAGATCACGGGGGTGCTGGCCCTGTCGCCCTACCTGGGCGAGCCCGAGGACATCCGCGCCGTCCTCGACGGCGCGGCGCCGTCCCCCGAAGCCAAGCGCCGGGCGAACGGGGGCTTCCCCACGGACTCCCTGTGGCGCTGGCTGCGCGACCGCGAGACCGGCACGGACAGCGGCGTGCGGATCTTCCTGGGGTACGGCCGGGACGAGGAGTTCGCCCGCGCCTGCGGGCTGATGGCGGCCACGCTGCCGCCGGGGCGGGTGCTGTCGGTTGCCGGCAAGCATCGCTGGTCCACCTGGAAGCACCTCTGGCGGCAATTCCTGGAGGGGCCGCCGCCCTCCTGGGGCGCGGGGCCGCCAGCGGCGGCGGGAACCTCCTGAGCCCCGCGCAACCGACCCGGGCGGCGCCCGGAGGCGGGCCGCGAGGCCCTTTCTCCCCAGAGGCCGTATGGTAAAATCCGCCCACCCGGACCGTCGGAACGGCCACCGGGACGCCCTTTCCACCGGCCACCAGCGCAAATTCCCCCGCATGCGAGACAAAACCCCCCTAGAGCAGGAAGTGGCCCGCCTCGTCATCGATGCCGTCGGCCTCGAGGACGTCAGCGCGGACGAGGTCGACCCCGAGGCCCCCTTGTTCCGCGAGGGGCTCGGCCTGGACTCCATCGATGCCCTGGAGATCGCGCTCTCCGTTTCCAGGGAATACGGCATCCAGCTGCGGGCGGACAACAAGGACAACGGGGCAATCTTCGCCTCCCTGGAGAACCTGGCCGCCTACATCGAAAACCACCGTCCCGCGCCGTAAGGCCGGCGTCCCCCGGCCGGCACACCCCCTTGCTCCGATCCCTCCTCTTCCTCCTCTACCCCCTGCTGATCCACCTCATGCTCGCGCTGGGGCGGGAGACCCTCGCCGGCCTCCTGCTGGTGGGGCTGGCGCTGGCCATGGCGCTGCGCACCCGCCACCAGGGCTCGCTCCTCCACCCGGCCCGCCTGCCCTTCCTGGCGCTGGCCGCGGCCGGCATACTGTTCCTGGGCGACCCGGGCCGGGAACGCCTGCTGTACCTGCCCCCCGTCGTGATCAGCCTGTTCCTGCTCGCGCTGTTCGCCCAGTCCCTGCTGCCCGGCCGGACCCCCCTGATCACGCAGGTCTCCCGGGCCCTGCGGGGCCATGGCGACGCGGTGCTGGACCGCTACACCCGCAACGTGACGCGCCTGTGGGTGGCCTTCTTCGCGCTCATGACCGGGGAGGTGACGGCCCTGGCCCTGTTCGCGCCGCTGCCGGTGTGGTCCCTGTTCACCGGGGTGATCAACTACCTGCTTGTGATCGCCCTGATGCTGGGCGAGTATGCTTTCCGGGTCCGTCACCTTCGCAGCTACCCCCATCCCGGCCTGTGGGGATTCCTCAAATCCCTGGCCCGGGTGGACTGGACCAAGATGAGGCCATAGCACCCTTGGGCGCTACCCTTCCGCTTGTCGCCGCCCCCTTCTGGACCCGCACCGGCACCCTGCCGGGGGCGCCGGAGCACGTCGGCCGCGACGCCTTCCTGGCCCACGCCCGCCGGGCCGCCGCGGACCTGCCGGAGGCCGGCTTCGTCATCAACCTGTGCGAGGACCACTACCACTTCGCGGTGGGGTTCGCCGCCGCCCTGCTGCGTGGCGCCACCAGCCTGCTGCCGCCGGACCGGACAGCGGGCACCCTGTCCCGCCTGCGCGACCGCTACGGCGAGGTGGCGGTGCTAGCGGGACCGGCGGACCCCCACCCGGGCGCGGGGACGGAGCCGCTCCGCCTGCCGCCGGCGCCCTCCGGCCCGCCCGCGGGGGCGGGTCCGGTGCCGGCCATCCCCGCCGGGCAGTCCGCCGTCGTGGCATTCACCTCCGGGACCACCGGCGAGCCCCGGGCCAACCGCTACAGCTGGGGGGAGCTGGCGGCCGCCGGCGACCTCTCCCTGGACCGGCTGGGCCCGGCGCCGGGAGGCGGCGTGGTGGCCACGGTGCCCGCGCAGCACCTCTACGGCCTGGAGCTCGCCATCCTCTGGCCCTTCCGGGGCGGGCTCGGGCTCCACGCCGAGCGGCCGTTCTACCCCGCCGACGTCCTGGATCGCCTGGCGACCATGCCGGAGCCGCGCGTGCTGGTGACCACGCCCATCCACCTCAAGGGCCTGCTGGAGGCGGGGCTCGACTGGCCCCGGACGGATCGCATCCTGTCCGCCACCGCGCCCCTGGACCCGTCCCTGGCCGAGGGGGCGGAGCGGGCCTCGGGGGCCGAGTTATGGGAGATCTACGGCTGCTCGGAGGGCGGATCGCTGGCCAGCCGCCGGACCGCGCGCGACCCCCTGTGGCGCTGGCACCCCGGCGTCCGCCCGGCCGGCGGCGGCGCTGACGGCGCCCTGGAGGCCGAACACCTGGGCCGCACGGTCCCCCTCAACGACGCCATCGAGGCGGTGGACGGCGAGCGCTTCCGCCTCAAGGGCCGCAGGGAGGACCTGGTCAAGGTGGCGGGCAAGCGGGCCTCCCTGGCCGAGCTCAACCGGGTGCTGACCGCCATCCCCGGGGTCCGGGACGGTCTCTTCCTGGCCCCGGCGCAAGAGGACGGCCGCCCCGCCGCTCTGGTGGTGGCCCCCGAGCTGAGCCGCGAGGACATCCTGGAGGCCCTGGCGCGGGACGTGGATGCGGTCTTCCTGCCCCGGCCCCTGCATTTCGTCGACGCCCTGCCGCGCACCGCCGCCGGCAAGCTCCCGCGCGCCCGGCTGGCGCCGCTGCTGCGCGCGCTCGGAGAGGATCCATGAGCTACCGCGAACAGCGCACGGTGGCCGCCGACCACCCCTGCATCGCCGGCCATTTCCCCGGCCACCCCGTGGTCCCCGGCTCGCTGCTGCTGGAGGAGGTCCGCCACTGCGTGGCCGGCTGGCTCCCGGGCTTCACCGCCAACCGCTTCCGCCAGGTCAAGTTCCTGCGCCCGCTGGAGCCCGGCACCCCCTTCACCGTGACCCTGGAGCAGGCGGCGGAGGGCCGGGTAACCTTCGAGTGCCATTGCGCCGGCGAGCTGATCGCCCGCGGCCAGATCCAGTCCCGCCCATGAGCACCTCCTGGACCCGCACCGCCGAGCGCGGCCACCCCGTGGCCTACCGGCTCATGCTCCGCACCGCCCTGCTCCTGGGGCGCCCCCTGAGCCGGCTGTTCCTGGTTCCCATCACCGCCTACTTCCTCGCCACCGCCCCCCGGGCGCGCCGGGCCTCGCGGCGCTTCCTGCGGCGGGCCCTGGGGCGGGCGCCGGGGCCGGGCGACCTCTGGCGCCACTTCTTCTACTTCGCCAGCACCCTGCTCGACCGCGTGTACCTGCTCACCGGCCGCCAGCGGGCCCTGCGCATCGCCATGCACGGCCAGGCCGAGCTGGACCGGGCCCTGGCGCAGGGGCGGGGCTGCCTGCTGCTGGGCAGCCACCTGGGCAGCTTCGAGGTGCTGCGGGCCCTGGGCGTGGCCCGGCGCGACCTGGCGGTGAAGGTGGTCATGGAGACCAACCAGACCCCGGGGGTGGACACCCTGCTGCGGCAGCTTAACCCGGAGGTGGCGCGCACGGTGATCCCGCTGGAGGCGCCCGATTCCCTGCTGCAGGTGCGCGACAGCCTGGAGGACTGGGCGGTGGTGGGCCTGCTGGGCGACCGCGTGGTCAACGAGCAGCGCAGCGCCGCCGCCCCCTTCCTGGGCCGCAACGCCAGCTTCCCCACTGGTCCCCTGCACATCGCCCGGCGCCTGGGCGTGCCGGTGCTGCTGTTCTTCGGCCTCTACCGCGGCGGCAACCGCTACGAGATCCGCTTCGAGCCCTTCCTGGAGGGGACCGGCGCGCCGCAGGAGGACGCCATGGACCTGGGCCGCGACGTGGCCCGCTACGCGGCGAGGCTCGAGGAGCAGGCCCGGCGTCACCCCTACAACTGGTTCAACTTCTATGACTTCTGGAACGGCTAGACGGGTTCTCGCCGCCGTGCTGCTGCTGGTCCCGCTGCCGTCCGCCGCCGGCGACTGGGGGCTGGCCGACCTGATGACCCGCCTGGGCGAGGTCCCCCGCTACCGGGCCACTTTCCGCGAGACCAAGCACCTGGCGGTGCTCAGCGAGCCCCTGGTGCAGGAGGGCACCCTGCTCTACGAGGCCCCGGGCCACCTCAGGAAGGTGGTCACCAGCCCGCACGAGAAGATCTACGACATCCGCGGCGACACCCTGACCATCTCCAGTCCCGAGGAGGGCGTGCGCCGGGTGGACATCGGCGACCACCCCCTGCTGCGCTCCTTCGTGACCACCCTGCGCGGCATCCTCTCCGGCGACCGCGCGGCCCTGGCGGACAGCTACCGCCTCCGCCTGGAGGGCGGGGCGGCGGAGTGGACGCTGCGCCTGACCCCCACCGACCCCGCCCTGCGCGAGCGCATCCGGGAGGTGGAGGTGCACGGCAGCGGCGCGCGCATCGAGGTGGTGAAGACGGTGGAGGCGGACGGCGACTACTCGCGGCTGGCGATCCGGCAGGGCGATGGGGACTAGGCGGGCGCGCCCGGGGCTGCTGGCGTGGGTAGCCGTGCTGGGGCTGCTGGCGGCGGCCACCGTGTGGCGCCTGCCGGTCACCTCCGACCTGTCCCTGTTCCTGCCGCGGGCGGCCACGGTCAAGCAGCAGGTGCTGCTGGAGCAGCTCAACCAGGGCACCGGCAACCGCCTGCTGCTGGCGGCCATCTCCGGCGGCGGCGCCGCCGAGCGCGCCCGCACCAGCCGCGCGCTGACCGCGGCGCTGGGGGACTCCCCGCGATTCCTGCGGGTGGCCAACGGCGCCCGGGAGCTGTCGGGCCCCGAGCGGGATCTGCTCTTGCGCAACCGCTACCTGCTCAGCCCGCGGGTGGACGCGGACCGCTTCCGGCCCGAGAGCCTGCGCCGGAGCCTGGAGCGGCGCCTGGAGGAGCTGCGCTCGCCGGCCTCCGCCTTCACCAAGGACCTCCTGGCCCGCGACCCCACCGGCGAGCTGTGGGCCATCCTGGCGCGCCTGCAGCAGGGCCCCTCGCCGAGCCGCCGCGACGGCGTCTGGGCCAGCCGCGACGGCGGCCGCGCCCTGATGGTGCTGTACACGCACGCCCCGGGCACCGCCCTGGACGCCCAGGAGGCGGCCCAGACCGAGCTCCGGCGCACCTTCCGCAGGGTGCGGGCGGCCCCGGGGCTGCGCCTGGAGCTCACCGGCCCGGGGGTGTTCGGCGTCCAGGCCCGGGAGCGCATCCGCCGCGAGGCCACCCGCCTGAGCATCGCCGGCAGCCTCGGCGTGGCGCTGCTGCTGCTGGTCCTGTTCCGTTCCCCGCGGGTGCTGCTGCTCGCCGCGCTGCCCCTCGCCACCGGGGTGCTGGCCGGGATGTGGGCGGTGTGGGCGGCCTTCGGCGCCATCCACGGCATCACCATCGCCTTCGGCGTGACCCTGCTGGGGCTGGCCATCGACTACCCGCTGCACCTGCTCAGTCACATCCGCGGCGGGCAGCCGCCGCCGCGGGCCCTGGCCAGCGTCTGGCCGACCCTGCGCCTGGGGGTGCTGACCACGGCGGTGGCCTTCGCCGTGCTGATCACCACCGACTTCCGCGGCCTCATGCAGCTCGGCCTGTTCTCGGCCACCGGCCTGCTGGCGGCGGCGGCGGTCACCCGCTGGGGCCTGCCCCCGCTGTGCCGGGACGGCCTGGCCGGAGCCCCGCCCCGGCCCCGTCTCACCCGCCTGCTGCGGCCATCGGCGCCGATGACCGCGCTGGTGCTGACGGCGGCGGCGGTGGCGGCGGTGGCCCTGGCCCGCGGCCTGCCCGGGCACCTGGAGCGGGACCTGCAGGCCCTGAGCCCGGTGCCCGGGGACGAGCTGGCGCGATTCCGCGTGCTGCAGGGACAGCTGGGGACCCCGGACATCCGCCGCTTCCTGGTGGTCACCGGCGACTCCCGCCAGCAGGCCCTGCGCCGCACCGAGGCCCTGCGCGGGCGGCTGCAGGCCCTGCAGCATGAGGGCCTGATCGAGCGCTTCCGCACCCCCGCCGACGTGCTGCCGAGCCTGGCCACCCAGCGCCGCCGGCAGCGTGCCCTGCCCGAGCGCCACCGGCTCGCCGCCAACCTGGACGAGGCCACCTCCGGGCTGCCATTCCGGGCGCACCTGTTCGAGCCCTTCCTGGACGACGTGGCGACCGCCCGCAGCCAGCCCCTGCTGCGCCTGGACGACCTGGCGGGGACCTTCCTGCACGCCCGCACGGCCAGCCTGCTGGCGCCGGTGGCGGACGGCAGCGCCGCCCTGGTGCCGCTCATGGGCCTGTCCGGGGATCCCGCGGCGGTGGCCGAGGTGCGCGGACGCTTCCCGGATCCCGGCGTCCGCTTCCTGGACCTCAAGGCGGAGACCGAGCGGCTGGTCTCCGGCTTCCTGGCCGCCGGGGCCAGCCGCCTGGCCCTGGGGGCCGCGGTGCTGGCCCTGCTGGTGGGCGCCGCCCTGCGCTCCTGGCGCCGGCTGGCGGGCGTGGTGCTGCCGGTGGGGCTGGCCCTGGTGACCACCGCCGGCGCCCTCGTGCTCCTGGGCGAGCGCCTGACCATCTTCCACACCGTCGCCCTGCTGCTGGTGTTCGGCATCACGGTGGACTACAGCCTGTTCTTCGGCCGCCCGGAGGCCGCCGCGGTGGACCGGGAGCGGACGCTGCGCGCGCTGACCACCTGCATGGCCTCCACCCTGCTGGTGTTCGGCGCGCTGGCCGCCTCCGCCATCCCCGTGCTGCACCAGACCGGGCTGACCGCCGCCCTGGGCGTGGCCTCCGGCTTCCTCCTGGCCATGACCCTCAGCCCGCGCCTGAGCGGCCGCTAGACCCTATGTATTTGGCCTGCCGCTCCTCAGCCTTCGTGGATTAGGCTTTGGGGTGGAACCGAAAGCCCAGAGCCGACATGAGGAGGGCAGGCCAAATACATAGGGTCTAGGCGGCGGTTCCCTTCGGCGGCCCATTCCGGGAGAATGGCGGGGGCTCCGCGCCAGCGGTCCCGGGCAGCCGCGGCGGCGCGTCCGGACCGGAGCGGGGCCGCGTCCCCGACAACCGGTCACCGAATCGCCTGCATGCAACCGCTTCCGATCACCGCCTACACCGCCGTCAGCGCCCTCGGGCGCGGGCTCGCGCCCGCCCTGCGGGCGCTGCGCTCCGAGCAGGGGGGGCTGCGCCCCTGCGATTTCGAGGATGCGGAGCTGGCCACCTGGATCGGCCGGGTCGAAGGACTGGAAGCGCACCCCCTGGACGGCCGGTTGGCCAGCTACGACTGCCGCAACAACCGGCTGGCCCGCCTGGGCCTGGAGACCGACGGCTTCGCCGAGCGGGTGCGCGAGGCGGCCGGACGGTACGGCCCGGAGCGGGTGGGGCTGTTCCTCGGCACCAGCACCGCGGGCATCCGGGAGACGGAGCGGCTCATCCGCGACCACGGCGACGGCCCGCCGCCGGACTCCTACCACTACCGGGAGAGCCACAACCTGTTCTCCCTGGCCGACTTCGCCGCCCGCTACCTGGGACTGGCCGGCCCCGCCTTCGTCATCTCCACCGCCTGCTCGTCGAGCGCCAAGGTGTTCGCCGCCGCCCACCGCCATCTCCGGGCGGGGGTGTGCGACGCCGCCGTGGTGGGCGGGGTGGATTCGCTGTGCCTCACCACCCTCTACGGCTTCAACGCCCTCGAGCTGGTCTCGGCCTCGCCCTGCCGCCCGTGGGACCGGGATCGGGAGGGCCTGAGCATCGGCGAGGGGGCGGCCTTCGCCCTGCTCGACCCGCAAGGCGGCGCCCGGGGCGGCGCCGCCCTCCTGGGCTACGGCGAAAGCAGCGACGGCTACCACATCTCCACGCCCCACCCCGAGGGCCGGGGGGCCCGCGCGGCCATGGCCGCGGCGCTGGAGCGGGCGGAGCTGGGGCCGGCTGAGGTGGACTACGTCAACCTCCACGGCACCGCCACCCCCTCCAACGACGCCTCCGAGGACCGGGCGGTGGCCGACCTCTTCCCCGAGGGCGTGGCCTGCAGCTCCACCAAGGGCTGGACCGGCCACACCCTGGGGGCGGCCGGCGCCATGGAGGCGGTGTTCGCCCTGCTCGCCGTGGAGGAGGGCTTCGCCCCCGGGACCCTCAACCTGGAGGATCCCGACCCCGCCCTGACCGTGGCGCTGCTGCGGCACGGCCGGGCGGCGCCGGTGGCCGCCGCCATGAGCAATTCCTTCGGCTTCGGCGGCAGCAACTGCTCCCTGGTGTTCGGGAGGCAGCCATGAACCCGGTGCGCATCCTGGGCGCCGGGGTCACCGCGCCGGGCCTGCCCGACTGGCCGAGCGGGCGGGCGGTCCTGGCCGGGCAGCGGGCCCCCGCGGCGGAGCCGCTGGCGCCGTTCCGGCCCGACTTCCTGCCCCGCAACGAGCGCCGACGCACCACGCGCACCATCAAGCTGGCGCTGCAGGTGGCCCAGCAGGCCGCCGGCGAGCGCCCCGGGCGGGACCCGGAGCTGGCCACCGTGTTCGCCTCCTCCTGCGGCGACACCGAGGTGGCCGTGGCCATCTGCCGCTCGCTGGCGCAGCCGGGGCGGCCGGTGTCGCCCATCCAGTTCCACAATTCGGTGCATAATGCGGCGGCGGGGTACTGGAGCATCGGCTGGGGATCCCCGGCGCCGTCGGTGAGCCTGGGCGCCTACGACGGCTCGGTGGGGGCGGGCCTGCTGGAGGCCACCACCCAGGTGCTGGCGGACGGACGGCAGGTGCTGCTGGTGGCCTACGATCTGCCGCCGCCCCCGCCCCTGGACGCCATTCGGCCGCTGGCCTCGCCCTTTGCGGCGGCCCTGCTGCTGGGCCCCGGGGGCGACGAGCCGGGGCTGGGGACGGTAGCCCCGGGCGGCATCGCCGCCGGCGAGCAGAGCGCGTGCGCCGGGACCGAGCTGGAGGCCCTGCGCCGCGGCAACCCGGCCGCGCG
>DATFLO010000095.1:0-14073 GCA_035267605.1 Gammaproteobacteria bacterium | reverse complement strand
ATCCAGGTCATGGCCGACGGCCTGCGGGCCCTGGGCGTTGCCGCCGAACCCCTGGATGACGGCATGGTCATCGACGGGGGACCGCTACACGGGGGGCGGGTGGAGGCCTGCGGCGACCATCGGGTGGCCATGGCCTTCGCCGTGGCCTCGCTGGTGGCCGACGGCCCGGTGGAGATCGGCGGTGCCGCGGCCATCCGCACCTCTTTCCCGGACTTCCTGGAGGTGGCCAACCGCGCCGGACTGGAAGTGGAGCCGACCACGGAGGGAGGCGGCCATGACTGAAGGCAAGGATGCCCCGGTGGTGACCATCGACGGCCCCAGCGGCACCGGCAAGGGCACGGTGGCGACGCTGCTGGCCCGCGAGCTGGGCTGGCACTACCTCGACAGCGGTGCGCTCTACCGGGCGGTGGGCTGGGCCGCGCGCAGGCGCGGCGTCCCGCTGGAGGCGGCGCGGGCCCGCGAGCTGGGCGAGCTGGCCCGCACCCTGGCGATCCGCTTCGAGCCCACCGCCGAAGGCCCGGTGCGCGCCTTGGTGGACGGCGAGGAGGTCACCGCCGAGCTGCGCTCCGGCGAAACCAGCGAGGCCGCCTCGGTGGTGGCCTCCATGCAGCCGGTGCGCGACGGCCTGTTCGAGCTGCAGCGCAGCTTCCGCCAGGAACCGGGGCTGGTGGCCGACGGCCGCGACATGGGCACGGTGGTGTTCCCGGATGCCCCGGCCAAGGTCTTCCTCACCGCCACCCCCGAGGAGCGGGCCAAACGCCGCTACGATCAGTTGAGGGGGCAGGGGGTTGATGTTACGCTTGGCCGGATACAAGCGGAGCTGCGTCAGCGTGACGAGCGCGACACCCAGCGGACGGCGGCGCCCTTGCGCCCTTCCGATGGGGCTTATGTTGTTGATACGACGGATATCTCCATCGAGGAGGTGCTGGCCGAGACCCTCAACTGGGTGCGCCAGCGCCTTCCCGAACGCTTCGGGGACTGAGTCTCCGGAGCCGGCGGCATGGCCGCCCGCGCCGTACTCGGCGGGACCCCGGTCCCGGAAAATTTCACCAGGAGTTGCAACCCTCTATGGCTGACACCAACACCCAAACCACCACCCCGGCCACCGGCGAGCCCGATTTCGCCACCCTGCTCGAGGAGAGCCTCCAGCAGGAGGACATCCAGCAGGGCGAGATCGTCAAGGGCGAAGTCGTCGCCATGGACGACAAGGAAGTCATCGTCAACGCCGGGCTCAAGTCGGAAGGGCTGGTCGCCCTCCAGGAATTCATCGACGAGAACGGTGAGCTGACCGTGAACGTCGGCGATCAGGTCGAGGTCGCTGTCGAAGCCGTGGACGACGGTTTCGGCGAGACCCGGCTGTCCCGCGCCAAGGCCCTGCGGGCCCGCGCCTGGGAGGAGCTGGAGCAGGCCTACAACAACGACGAGGTGGTGCAGGGTGTCCTGACCGGCAAGGTCAAGGGCGGTTTCGTGGTCGACATTACCGGCATCCGCACCTTCCTGCCGGGCTCCCTGGTGGACGTGCGCCCGGTGCGCGACGCCAGCTACCTGGAAGGCAAGAAGCTCGATTTCAAGGTCATCAAGCTGGACCGGCGCCGCAACAACGCCGTGGTCTCCCGCCGCGCGGTGGTCGAGGAGGAGCGCAGCGCCGAGCGCAAGGCCCTCATGGACCGCCTCGAGGAGGGCCAGACCACCAAGGGCATCGTCAAGAACCTGACCGACTACGGCGCCTTCATCGACCTGGGCGGCCTCGACGGCCTGCTGCACATCACCGACATGGCCTGGAAGCGGGTGAACCACCCCTCCGAGATCGTCAACGTGGGCGACGAGCTCGAGGTCAAGATCCTCAAATTCGATCGCGAGCGCGAGCGCATCTCGCTGGGCCTCAAGCAGCTCTCCGAGGATCCCTGGACCGACCTGCCGCGCCGCTACCCGGAAAACAGCCGCGTGTGGGGCAAGGTCACCAACATCACCGACTACGGCGCCTTCGTGGAGCTGGAGGAGGGGGTCGAGGGCCTGGTGCACGTCTCCGAGATGGACTGGACCAACAAGAACGTCCATCCCTCCAAGGTGGTGCAGCCCGGTGACGACGTCGAGGTCATGATCCTCGACATCGACGAGGAGCGCCGCCGCATCTCCCTGGGCATGAAGCAGTGCCAGTCCAACCCCTGGGATGAGTTCGCCCAGACCCACGCCAAGGGCGACCGGGTGCAGGGCGTGATCAAGTCGATCACCGACTTCGGCATTTTCGTCGGCCTGCCCGGCGGCATCGACGGCCTGGTGCACCTGTCCGACCTGTCCTGGAGCGAGGCCGGCGAGGAGGCCGTGCGCCAGTACCAGAAGGGCGAGGAGGTGGAGGCCGTGGTGCTGTCCGTGGATCCCGAGCGCGAGCGCATCAGCCTGGGCATCAAGCAACTCTCCGACGACCCGTTCAGCAACTGGGTGGCCGAGCACGACAAGGGCAGCCTGGTGCAGGGCGAGATCATCGAGGTGGAGCCCAAGGGCGCCCGCGTGCACCTGGCCGACGACGTGGAGGGCTACATCCGCGTCGCCGACATCTCCCAGGAGCATGTGGACGACGCCCGCAGCGCCCTGGTGGCCGGCCAGAGCCTGGACGCCATGGTGACCGGCGTGGACCGCCGCAACCGCACGGTCAGCCTGTCCATCAAGGACAAGGATAAGGGCGAGGAGAAGCAGGCGGTGCGCGAGCACCAGCAGCAGGACAAGGCCGCCGCCACCGGCACCACCAGCCTGGGCGACATCCTCAAAGAACAGATGATGAAGAAAGACGAAGAGGATGACGGCTGAGGACGGTCCCGTGGGCCGTCGTCCCCGCCAAAATCGGAAGGCCGCCTGGCTGACAGGCGGCCTTCTGTTTCTGATCGCCAGCGGTCTGGTGGGGATCCTCTCCAGCGACGACGGCCTGCCTACCTCGCGCCCCCATCTGGCACGCATCGACCTCGACGGCCCCATCCTGAAGGCCGACACCATGGTGGAGCTGATCGACCGGGCGCGTGAAGCGGATTCGGTGCGCGGTGTCCTGCTCCGGGTGGACAGCCCCGGCGGCGGGGTGGGGGCCTCCCAGGCCATCTACGAGGCGGTGCGCCGCCTGGCCGCCGACAAGCCCGTGGCCGTGTCCATGGGCGCCATGGCCGCCTCCGGCGGCTACATGGTGTCGGTGGCGGGCGACCGGCTGTTCGCCCTGGACAGTACCCTGACCGGCTCCATCGGTGTCATCATGATGAGCAGCGGGGTCTATCCGCTGCTGGACAAGATCGGCATCGAGCCGCGCATCATCAAGTCGGGCAAGCTCAAGGACGCCGGCACCCCCCTGCGCAAGATGGACGAGGCCGACCGCGCCTACCTGCAGTCCATGGTGGACCACCTCCACGAGCAGTTCATGGAGCTGGTGGCCAAGGAGCGCGGCCTGTCCATGGAGCAGGTGGAGCCCCTGGCCGACGGCCGCGTGTTCACCGGCCGGCAGGCCAAGGCCAACGGCCTGGTGGACGCCCTGGGCGACCGCCACGCCGCCGAGTCCTGGCTGCGCGAGCAGGCCGGCCTGGGACCGCAGGCCCCTGTCCGCAAGCTGCGCCCGCCGGAGAAGTGGTGGGGCGAGCTGATGCCCGAGGGGATGGTGCGCTGGGCCAACTGGATGCTGGTCCCCGAGCCCCGATTCCTTTACGGTTCCCCGGCGGTGCTGAGCCGCTAGGGGGGCGAACCGAACAACGCAGGATTCGCATAATGACCAAATCCGAGCTCATCGACCGCGTCTGCGGACGCCTCGAGTACCTCACCCGCAAGGATGCCGAGGTTGCCGTGAACACCCTGTTCGACTACCTGGGCGAGCAGATCGCCCGGGGCCGGCGGGTGGAGCTGCGCGGTTTCGGGAGCTTCGGCACCAAGGCCCGGGCTGCCCGCCGCGGCCGCAACCCCAAGACCGGGGAGACGGTCGAGGTGCCGGCCAAGGAGGTGCCCTTCTTTCGGGCCGGGAAGAGCCTGCGCAACCAGGTCGATCAGGGCTGAGCCCCGGCCGCGCCCACTCCCGGAGGCAACGATCCCGTGAAACGGACCCTGAGCGCCATCCTGTTCCTGCTGGTGTTCCTGATCGGCGTGAGCTTCGCGCTGAAGAACCCGCAGGGAGTGGCCATCCAGTACTACTTCGGGCTGGAATGGGGCCCCTTCCCGGTCAGCCTCGTGATCATCGTGGTTTTCCTCTTCGGGGTCCTGGCCGGCGGCGTCGTGGCCAGCCTGCCCCTCCTCGTCCGCTACCGCGAGGCGCGGCGTCTGCGCCGGCGCATGGAGGAGATGGAGCAGGAGCTCACCCGCCTGCGCAAGCTGCCGCTCAAGGACGAGCCTTGAGGGCCGAGCCGAGCGCCTGCTCCCGACAGCCCCCGGGGACGGGATGACATGGACGCGCTCTGGACCGGGGGGCTGCTGCTGGCCGGGGCCGGGCTCGGCTACCTGGCGGGGCGCTGGCGGGGGGTGGAGGCGCCCGCCCCCGAGGAGCGCTCCGATTCGGGCTCCCCGGCCTATTTCCGCGGCCTCTACCATCTCCTCAACGAGCAGCCCGACCAGGCCATCGACGCCTTCCTGGATGTGGCCCGGGTGGAGCCGGAAACGGTGGATGTCCACCTGGCCCTGGGGAACCTGTTCCGCCGGCGGGGGGAGGTGGACCGGGCGCTGCGCATCCACCAGAACCTGATCGCGCGCCCCAACCTCAGCCGCGACCAGCGCGACCACGCCATGTACCAGCTCGGCCTCGACTACCAGAAGGCCGGCCTGCTGGATCGGGCCCGCCAGGTCTTCGCCGAGCTGGTGGAGGGCAACAAGGAATACGTGCCCGCCCTCGAGGCCCTCACCGAGATCACCGAGCAGGAGCGCGAGTGGGGCGAGGCCCTGCGCGGGCGCCAGCAGCTGGCCCGCATCCGCGGCCACGGCGACCCGGTGGCGGAGAGCCTGATCTACTGCGAGCTGGCCTCCGAGGCCCTTTCCCGCAACGACCCGGGGCGCGCCCAGCACAACATCCGCCGCGCCTTCGGGGTCGACGGCACCTGCGTGCGCGCCAGTATCCTCTCGGGCCAGCTGCAGAGCCTGAAGGGCAACGAACGCAAGGCCGTGCGCGAATGGCAGCGGATCGTCCGCCAGAGCCCGCAGCACCTGGTCCTGGTCCTGGACGAGCTGGTCGCCGCCTACCACCGCCTGGGCGCCGAGAAGGAGCTGCAGCGGTTTTTGAGCGCCACCCTGGAGGAGGTCCGGCATCCGGCCCTGTTCGCCGCCCTGGCCTCGCACATGGCCCGGGAGATGGGTGCCGGGGAGGCCCTCGGACGGGTGGAGGAGGGCATCCATCGTCACCCGGAGAGCGCCGAGCTGGTGTCCTCCTTCGTGGGCATGTGGAAGGACCTGGCCGGGGCCGCCGCGGCCGAATGCGACGGCGTCCTGCAGGTGATCCAGCCCTTCCTGGAGCGCACCCGCGCCCGCCAGTCCCGCTTCGCCTGCACCCATTGCGGCTTCAAGAGCGGCTACATGCAGTGGAAATGCCCCCAATGCCGGCGCTGGGGGACCCTCGGCCTGCAGGCCGCGTGACCGGAGACCGCATGAGCGAGCCCTGGCAGGACCGTATCGTCACCGCCCTGGACGCCCCCACCTGGGACGCCGCGGAGGCCCTGGTGAAGCGGCTCCCCGCCGCCAATCGGCGGGTCAAGGTAGGCAAGCAGCTGTTCACCCGGGCCGGGCCGGCGGCGGTGGAGCGCCTGCGCGAGGCCGGCCGCGAGGTGTTCCTCGACCTCAAGTTCCACGACATCCCCAACACCGTGGCCGGGGCCGTGGCCGCCGCCGCTGATATCGGCGCCTGGATGGTCAACGTCCATGCCAGCGGCGGGCCGCGCATGATGGAAGCCGCGCGCGAGGCCCTGGCCGACTTCCGCCAGCGGCCCTGGCTGATTGCGGTAACGGTGCTGACCAGCATGGATGCGGAGGAGCTGCGGGCGGTGGGGGTGGCCGACGACCCCGAGGCGCAGGTCCGGCGTCTGGCCCGGCTGGCCGCCGAGGCCGGCCTCGACGGGGTGGTTGCCAGCCCGCGCGAGGTACCGGTGCTGCGCCAGGAGCTCGGCAAGGAATTCCTGCTGGTCACCCCGGGCGTGCGCCCGGCCGGGGCGGATGCCGGGGATCAGCGGCGCATCGCCACCCCCGGGCAAGCGGTGGCCGACGGCGCCGACTACCTGGTGGTCGGCCGGCCCCTGACCGCCGCCGAGGACCCGGCCGCCGCCTGGCAAGCCCTCGGCGCTGAGCTCGGCGAGGCGTCGGGGGCCCCTTGAGCCGCCCGCAGGGGCCTGCGCCCCTGCACCGAGTCCCCAACCACCAAGCAGCGAGGCCACCCGCATGACGGACTTTCTCGACCTCTACCGCGACAGCGGCGCCCTGCTGGAGGGGCATTTCCTCCTGTCCTCCGGGCTGCACAGCGACCGCTACCTGCAGTCGGCGCTGGTGCTCCAGGAGCCCGCCAAAGCGGAGGTCCTGTGCCGGGGGCTGGCGGCCAAGCTCCCCGCGGGGATCGAGTACGTGGTGGGGCCGGCGCTGGGCGGCGTGGTGGTGGCCTACGAGCTGGCCCGGGCCCTGGGCGCCCGCGCCCAGTTCACCGAGCGCAAGGACGGGGTCATGCAGCTGCGCCGGGGCTTCCGCCTGCCGGCCGGGGCGCGCACCTTCATCATGGACGACATCCTTACCACCGGCACCTCCATCCGCGAATGCCTGGACGCCCTGCGCGACACCGGCGCCGAGCTGATCGGCTGCGGCTGCCTGGTGGACCGCTCCGGCGGCAGCGCCGACGTGGGCGGCCTCGACCTCCATGCCCTGGTGAGCCTGGAGGTGCAGGCCTGGGACCCGGCCGACTGCCCCAAGTGCGCCGCCGGGGAGCCCCTGGAGAAGCCGGGCAGCCGAGGGGGCTGACCGGGGTCAATCCTCGGCCAGGGCCTCGGTCACGGCACACCAGGCCGAGGCCAGGTTGGCGCGGTCGTAGCCGCCGCCGCCCAGGGCCAGCAGGCGGCCGTGGCAGAGGCGGTCGGCCAGCTGGCGTAGCCGGCGCGCGGCGTGATCGTGGGCCCGCCAGCTGTAACCCAGGTTGGCCAGCGGATCCCCCGCCAGGCTGTCGGCGCCGCACTGGAGCAGGATGAGCTCCGGCTCGGCCGCCTCCACGTGGGCCTCCACCCGCGGCCAGACCTGCCGGAACACCCGGTCGTCCGCCCCCGGCGTGAGCGGGATATTGAGCTTGGTGCCCACCGCCGCGCCGGTTCCCTGCTCGTCGGCGTCGCCCGTGCCCGGGAACAGCGTGTGGCCGTCCTGGTGGATATCGGCGATCCACACCGCCGGGTCGGACGCGAAGCCGTAGTACACCCCGTCGCCGTGATGGGCGTCGATGTCCACGTAGGCGATCCGTCCCAGCCCGTTGACCGCCTTCAGGGTCTCGATCACCACGCCGCAGTCGTTGAACACGCAGAACCCGGAGGCGCCGTCCCGGCGGGCGTGGTGGAGGCCGCCGATGGGCGAGAAGGCCCGCCGCCAGCGTCCGTCCAGGATGCCTTCGGCGGCGGCCACCGCCGACCCCACCACCGTTGCCGCCGCCTCGTATACCCCCGGAAAGGCCGGGGTATCCCCCATGTCCAGAAAACCCTCCCCCCGCTCCGACAGGCGCCGTACCCGGGCCACGTAGTCGGCCTCATGGAAGCGCTCGATGACCGCCGGGCCGGCCGTCGCCGGGGCTGCCTCCTGCACGCGCGCGGCCAGGCCGCGACGCCGGGCCTCCCCCCAGAAGGTGTCGAGGCGGTCGGGTCCGAACGGATGGCCCTTGGGGAAGCCGTAACGGCCCAGCTCCTCGCCCACGAAGACGGCGGCCGGGAATGGATCGGGCATGGCGGTTCTCCTGTGCGCTCCCCCCTCCTTTGTCGCCCACCCGCGGCGAAATTGTCCAGTTCCGGACAAAACAGATTAGGTTTTAAATTTTAAAAGTAACCAAATACTAATATTGTCACTTCTTTCTTCTTGCGGCCCGGGCCTTTTTGTTGACAGGCCCCGCAGAAAGTGGCGAACTAACATCAAAGGGCGGAGTCTTGACGCCGGTCAAGACAAAGGGCCAGCCGAAGGAGGCGTCACCGTGAAGCTAAAAGAAGTGCTCAAGCTGCCGGGCATCGTGGGTGCGGCCAAATTCACCCCCAAAGGTGAGCTGGAGTCCTACAAGGGCCAGATCTCGGAGGAGGAGGCGCGCATGGCGGCGCACATGTGCGCCTCCAATTCGGTGCTGATGCAGATGCAGTCCCGTCTGTTCGCCGAGTATTCGCAGCAGCCGGAATGGGGCTCATACCAGGGCTGGGCCATGCTGGGCCCGGATATGGGGGTCATGGTGGTGGACGACACCCTGTGCGTGGTCAATCGCCGGGAGGCGTCCATCAACGACCTGATGGCGGCCCTGGGGCGATAGGCGCCGGACCGAAGCCGCCTGCCAACAATCGACCGAACGGACAAACGAACAGGGGATGGACCCATGGCAACCCTCGACCAGCTGATGGAACTTCCCGGCTCCATCGCCGCAGTCACCTTCAACGACAGCGGCGAGGTGAGCGACTTCCGGGGGGACCTCACCGACGATCTGGCCTCCATGGCCGGGCAGATGTGCTCCGCCAACCTGGCGATCTTCCGCATGCAGGCCGACGGCTGGTCCCGCCTGACCGGCCAGAAGGGCTTCCTGCCGGAGAAGGGCTTCGCCTTCATGGGCCTGGACTTCGCGGTGGTGGCCATGGACGGCCAGGCGGTCTTCCTGCGCAAGGCGGATGCCGACTTCGACCGGGCCTTCCAGGTCCTGGGCGGCTGAACCACGGCCGCGCAGCCAGCGATTTCCTCTGAACGAAGGAGGCCGGGCAAATGGCAAGCCTTGACGAACTGCTGCAGGTCAAAGGGGCGGTCGGCGCCCTGCGCTTCTACGATGACGGCTCCCTGGCCGAACTGGTCGGCGATATCCCGCGGGAGCACGCCGACCTGGCCTCGGAGATGGCCAACGCCACCAGCCGCATGATGCACCAGGAGGCGGACCTGTTCGCCTCCTACTCCGGCATGCGGGGCTGGACCCCGCCCGAGGGCTGGGCCATGCAGGGCAGCGAATACAGCGTCTGGAATGTGGGCAACGTCGCCTGCTTCGTGAAGAACGGCGAGGTCTCCTACAACGAGCTTTTCAAGACCCTGTCCCATATCGCCCACCGCTGAGCCCGCGCGGCGGGCGTAGTGCGGGCGCTGAACCAAGGCCGGTCCCTCGCGGGACCGGCTTTTCGTTTGGGGGACACTAGCCGGACTGCCACACCCGGCCCTGCGAGAACAGTCCGTAGATGCGGGCGGCGGGGACCGTGTGCGGGAAGTCGAACAGCGGGGTGGGGATGTCGGTCTGGATCTGCTCCACGGTCTCCAGCTGGCGGTCCAGGAGGGTCTTGCCGCCGGCGTCGGCGAGCCGGACGTGGAGGTCCAGGGTCTCATAGAAGGTGATGTCCGGCTCGCCGCCGCCCACGTCCCACTGGTGGCTTTCGATCCGGCATGCGGTGATGGTGACCCGAAGGGTCCCCGTCCCCCCGGATGGGGGAGGGGGGTCGCCGGGGGCGACGAAGCCCACGGGGGCCAGCCGGCGGGGCAGGCTTCGCTCCAGGTTGCGCTGCAGGTCCTCACGGGCATAGCGGCAGACCCTGGGATCGGCCAGGCGGTCGGCGTCGGGCAGCGCCACGGCGGCCAGCTGAACCCGGTCCAGGGCCAGGGGCTGCCAGTGCCCGGGACCGGTGGGCTGGCTGGCGCAGCCGGCGATCAGGATGAGCGCCACGGCGGCCAGGCGGAACGCGTTGGCGGGCATGAACGACCTCCTTTCCCCCTTTATGGCCCGCCCGCCGGCCGCTTTCAACCGCCCCTCGCGCTTTCGCTGCCGTTCGCCGCGGGCATGGGGCCGACCAGGAGGGCCGGGTCCAGGCGGCGGTCGAACCAGTTCATCCGCCAGTCCAGGTGGGCGCCGGTTACCCGGCCTGTGGCCCCGACCTCGGCGATGGGCTGACCCTGCTCGACGCGTTCCCCGGGGGTGACCAGGGTGCGCCGGAGGTGGAGGAAGGTGGAGCTGACCCCGTGGCCATGGTCCAGGATCAGGGTGCCTCCGGAGAAATACAGGTCGCCGTCGGCCATGCGCACGATGCCCGCCGCCGGGGCGCGCACGGTAGTTCCGGCAGGGGCGGCGATGTCCACCCCGTAGTGGGGCTGGCGGGGCTCGCCGTTGAGGACTCGGCGGGTGCCGTAGACCCCGGTGATGGGCCCGGTAACCGGCCACACGAAGGGCCGCCGGAAGGCCGACTGGGGCGAGAAGTGGCCGCGGGCCTCGTGGACCCGCTGGTGCTCGCGCCGGATTCGGCGCAGGGCCTCGTGGTCGGGATGGACCAGGCTGGGGGAAAGGCCGTTGATGCGCTGCACCCGGTAATGGCGCTGCTCCACCTCCAGGACGCGCTGCCGGAAGGCGCCCTGCGGGCCGCGCACGGACAGGGGGGCGCGGCGCGGGGCATCGCGGCCCAGTCCCAGGGCGAACCACCCGCGGGGGCCCACGCGGACCGGGTGGCCGTCAAAGTATACGCGGGTGCCGGGGGACACCCGCCCGGTCAGGAGGCCGCCCTGGCGGAGCCGACCGTGCAGCTCCAGCGCGCCGCTGCCGGCGGCGGCGCCGGCCGGGGCCAGGAGGAGCGCCAGCAGGGCCAGCCAGCAGGGCCGCATGGCGGTCTCAACCGGGGCGGGGGCCATCCCGAAGGGTCTCGGCGCGCTCCCGGATCTGTCCCAGCCACGTCGGGTCCACCCGGCGGGCCCGGCGGTGGTAGTGGAGGAAGCGCTCGAGCTCCAGCAGCTCCAGCCGGGAGCTGGTTTCCACGCGGATCCTGGGGCGCCAGCAAGCGGTATCGTGCAGGCTCATGATGCGCCAGCCGTGGTTGGCGGCCACGTCGACAGCCTGGGCGAGGGTGTCGGCGTGGATCTCGGCCCAGTCGGCGGCCCCACCTTCGCCGAGGTAGGTGACAAAGAAGGTGCGCATGGTCGGCGTCCTTTCCCGCGAGGGGGAACGGGGGATGACAGGACCACTATACGCCGCTGGCGAGGATCGGAGCCAAAGGATCCGGTTGCCGCAAAAAAAATGACCCGGGGACTTGCAATCCGGCGTGAATGGGCCCAAATAAGGGTCCGGCCGGCCCCGCGGTGGGGGTGGTCCCAGAACAGGAGCGCTATGGCACGATGAAAGAAAACCCGGAGCCGGTGGTGGGCGGGGCGGAGCCCCGCGGAACAGGGCGGCAACCGGTCGGGGAGCCGCGGGAGACCGCCGTGAAAAACGTCTTCGTGTTCGGCCTCAACGACTTCAATCGCTCCCTCATGGAGCGCATGCCCGGGGCGGCGGGCTACAACTTCATCCCCCTGGTGCCCAACGAGGAGGTGGAGGAGCCCGAGCACTACGACATCGACGCCATCATGGCCGATGCCGAGGCCCAGCTGGACACCTTCGACGGCCCCATCGACGCCATCGTTGGCTATATCGACATCCCCGTCGGCACCATCCTGCCCATCCTGGGCCGGAAGTACGGCGTACCCACCCCGAGCCTGGAGAGCGTGCTCAAGTGCCAGCACAAGTACTGGAGCCGGGTGGAGCAGGCCCAGGTCATCCCCGAGGGGGTGCCGCGCTTCGCCCGCTTCGATCCCTTCGATGACGATCCCCTCGCCCACATCGCCCTGGATTTCCCGTTCTGGATCAAGCCGGTGAAGTCGGCCGGCTCGTTCCTCGGCTTCCGCATCGACAGCCGCCAGCAGTTCTACGACAAGCTCGCCCTCATCCGGGCCGAGATCGGCCGCCTGTCCGAGCCCTTCAACCGGCTGCTGCAGTTCGCCGACCTGCCCGCCGACATGGCCGAGGTGGACTGCCACTACTGCATCGCGGAGGAGATCATCGGCGGCCACCAGTGCACCCTGGAGGGCTTCGTTTTCGACGGCGAGGTGAGCATCTACGGGGTGCTCGACTCGGTCCGCTATCCCGAAAGCAGCGCCTTCCTGCGCTACGAGTACCCCTCCCGGCTGCCGCAGCCGGTGCAGGCCCGCATGGCCGACCTGACGGCGCGGGCCCTGGCGCGGATCGGCCTGGACACCTCGGTGTTCAACGTCGAGTTCTTCTGGGACGAGGCGGCCGACAAGATCTGGCTGCTGGAGATCAACACCCGCATCTCCCAATCCCACAGCGACCTGTTCCACAATGTGGACGGTGCCTCCAACCACCTGGCCATGGTCGACATCGGCCTGGGCCGGAAACCGCGCATGCCGTACCGCCGCGGCGCCTTCGCCTGCTCCGCCAAGTGGTACTGCCGGCGATTCGCCGACGCCTACGTGGAGGCGATCCCCGCCCCGCGGGACATTGCCGCGGTACAGGCGCGCTTCCCCGAGGCGCGGGTGCGCATCAACGTCAAGCCCGGCATCCGGTTGTCGTCCCTGGTGGAGCAGGACAGCTACAGCTTCGATCTGGCCTGGATCTTCCTGGGCGGCGCCGACACCCCCGACCTGGAGCGCCGCTACCGGGAGACCCTGGACCTGCTGCCGTTCCGTTTTTCCGAGGGCCCCAGCGGCCCCGCCATCAACGACTGACGAGCTCGGCCCCATGAAAACCGTAAGCGAATTCCCCTACCCCGTGCGCCAATGGGAGAACGTCTGGATCCCCCTGGCCGACGGCACCCGCCTGGCGGCCCGCATGTGGATGCCGGAAGGGGCGGAGCAGGAGCCGGTGCCGGCCATTCTGGAGTACATCCCCTACCGCAAGCGGGACATGACCGCCGACCGCGACGCCCTCAACCACCCCTATTTCGCCGGGCACGGCTACGCCTCGGTGCGGGTGGACCTGCGCGGGGCCGGGGAGTCGGACGGTGTCCTCGCCGACGAATACCTGCAGCAGGAGCTGGACGACGGCGTCGAGGTGATCCGCTGGCTGGGCCAGCAGCCCTGGTGCGACGGCAATGTCGGCATGATCGGCATCTCCTGGGGCGGCTTCAACGGGCTGCAGATCGCCGCCCTGCAGCCGCCGGAGCTCAAGGCGGTGATCACGGTGTGCTCCACCGACGACCGCTACGCCGACGACGTCCACCACATGGGCGGCTGCCTGCTCGGCGACAACCTGTCCTGGGCCTCGGTGATGTTCGCCTACAACTCGCTGCCCCCGGACCCGGCGGTGGTGGGCGAGGAGCGCTGGCGCGACCTGTGGTTCCAGCGGCTGAAGGGCTCGGGGCTGTGGCTGGAGAAGTGGCTGCGGCATCAGCGGCGCGACGCCTACTGGAAGCATGGCTCCGTGTGCGAGGACTACAGCAAGGTGCAGTGCCCGGTTTTCGCGGTCAGCGGCTGGGCCGACGGCTATTCCAACGCCGTGTTCCGGCTCCTGGCCAACCTCGAGGTGCCGCGCAAGGGCCTGATCGGGCCCTGGAGCCACAAATACCCGCACATGGGCAAGCCCGGCCCGGCCATCGGCTTCCTGCAGGAGGCCCTGCGCTGGTGGGACCGCTGGCTCAAGGACGAGGATACCGGCATCGACGCCGAGCCCATGCTGCGGGTGTGGATGCAGGATTCGGTGCCGCCCACCACCATGTACAAGTTCCGGCCGGGCCGCTGGGTGGCCGAGGAGGCCTGGCCGTCGGCCGGCGTGGAGCCGCTGGCCCTGCCGCTGGCACCGGGCCGCCTGGGCGATGCGGGAGAGAAGGGCGCGGAGGGCGCCCTCACCATCCGCTCGCCGCTGTCGGTGGGCCTGTACGCCGGCAAGTGGTGCTCCTACGCCGCGCCGCCCGACCTGCCCCACGACCAGCGCGAGGAGGACGGCGGCGGCCTGGTCTTCGACAGCGACCCGCTGCCCGAGGAGCTGGAGATCCTGGGGGCGCCGGTGGTGGAGCTGGAGCTGTCGGTGAACAAGCCGGTGGCCATGGTCGCCGCCCGGCTCTGGGACGTGGCGCCGGACGACAAGGCCACCCGCATCACCTACGGTCTGCTCAACCTGACCCACCGGGACAGCCA
>DATFLO010000094.1:0-8449 GCA_035267605.1 Gammaproteobacteria bacterium | reverse complement strand
GCGTGGGACACGCCCGGGCGGATGATGCTGGTGGCCGCCACCGCCGTGGCGAAGTCGCGGCAGTCCAGGCGCTGCAGGATCTGGCGGCTGCTGGGCGACTCCACATAGAAGCAGCCCAGGGTGCGGCCTTCGGCCATGAGGGCCTGCGCCTCCGGGTCCCCGGCGGGGTCGAAGGCGTCGAAGTCGATGGCTGTCCCGTGGCGGGCCTCGACGGCCGCCACGGCATCGCGCACCACGCCCAGGGCACGGTTGCCGATGAGGTCGAACTTGATCAGGCCCACCGCCTCCACCGGGTCCATGCTGAACTGGGTGGTGCGCCGCCCCTGGGCGCTTTCCTCCACCGGCACCCAGTTGTCCACCCGGTCGGGGGCGATGACCAGGCCGCAGGGGTGCATGGACAGGCCCTTGGGCACGCCGTCCAGGTACCGGCCCACGCGCAGGATGGTGGCCAGGGGCTCGCGCTCGGGGTGCAGGTCCAGCCCCGTGGGGCGCTCGGCCAGCGCCCGCGGCAGCTCGGCCATGGGCACCCGCGGCAGGCGCTTGGACAGCCGCGCCAGCTCGGCGCGGGTCAGCCCCAGGACGGCGCCGACCTCCTGCACCAGACCGCGCGCCTCGAAGGTGGTGAAGGCGCCCACCATGGCCACGCGCTCCTCGCCGTAGGCGGCGAACAGCTCCGCCACCAGGGCCTCGCGGCTGTCCCCGGGGAAGTCCAGGTCGATGTCCGGGGGATTGGCGCGCTCGAAGGACATGAAGCGCTCGAAGGACAGGCCGTGCTCGAGGGGGTCCACATCGGTGAGGCCGAGCAGGTAGGCGGCCAGGCTGCCGGCGGCGCTGCCCCGGCCCAGGGTGGGCACGCCGCGGGCGCGCGCCCGCTCCACCACGTCGGCGGCCACCAGGAAGTAGCTGGCGTAGCCGGTGCCGGTGATCACCGCCAGCTCGCGCTCCAGGCGGGCGCCGGCGGCGAGGGGCACCACCTCGCCGAAGCGCCAGGCGAGCCCGCGCCGGCAGCGGCGGCGCAGCGCCTCGGCGGGATCGGCACCGGCCGGCAGCGGCGCCGGCGGGTAGCGCAGGGTGCCGAGCGCCGGGGCGAGGACGTCGTCGGCGCAGGCCGCGGCGATGCGGCAGGCATTGGCCATCGCCTCGCGCTCGCCGGCGAAGGCGGCGCGCAGGTGATCGGCGTCGCGCAGGGTCGCCGTCGCCGGGGCATGATCGGCGGGGTCCAGGCGCGCCAGGGTGGTGCCGGCGCCCATGGCGGCCAGCACGCGGTGGGCGGTGTGGGCGTCGGCGTCGACGAAGGCGACCTCCCCGCTGGCCGCCGGCGGCACGCCGCGGGCGCGGGCGTAGCGGGCCAGGCGCTCGCGGGCAGCGAGCTCGGCGCGCGAGCGGCACAGGTCGGCGGGCGCGCGCCGGGCGTAGAGGCCGCCGGCCGCGCGCACGGCGCCGCCGTCGAGGGCGTCGAGCCAGTCGCGGGAGCCGGCCAGGAAGAACAGGTGGTCCGCCGCCTCGGCGGCGACGGCCGCCCAATCGCCCTGCCCCAGGCGGTAGGCGGAGACCAGCCGGCACAGGGCCTGGTAGCCGGCGAAGTCGCGCGCCAGCACCACGCAGCCGGCATCGGCGGGCCCGGCGGTCAGGCGCGTGCCGAGGATGGGCTTGATGCCGCGGGCCCGGGCCGCCTGGTAGAAGGGCACGGCGCCGTAGACGCCGCCCACGTCGGTGAGCGCCAGGGCGTCGATGCCGCGCGCCGCGGCGGCCGTCACCAGCTCCTCGGGACCGGCCACGCCCCAGCGGAAGGAATAGTGGGAGTGGACGCACAGGTGCGGGGCGTGCATTACAGCCCCCGGCCCCAGCGCAGGGCGCCGTCGCCGAAGCGCTCGCGCACCGCGTCGATCTGGCCGAGCAGGCGGCCGCTGGCGGCGTCCTCGGGGAACAGCTCGCCCTGGCCGCCGGCGCGGCGCTCGGTGACCGCCACCGCCACCCGGCGCGCGCCGGCGCGGCGATCCCAGGCCGCCTCCAGCAGGGCGACGGCGGCCTCGTAGAGGTCGAAGTCGCGATCGGTGGGCTCCAGGCGCGCCTGGCGCGAGCGCTCCACGCCGTCGCGGTAGCCGAGCAGCAGCTGCAGGCGCACCGCTTCCTCGGCACACTCGCGCAGGCGGCGGCCGAGGCGCTCGGCGGCAGAAAACAGGGCCGGCCCGGCGGCCGCCGGCGACTGCTGGGAGCCGCCCAGGCCCAGCGCGATCTGCCAGTCACCCGCCGCCTGCGGCTCGCCGCCCCAGGTGGCCACCGGGCGCGGGTCCACGCCGCGGCTCCACTGGTGCCACCAGCGCCCGCGCCGGCCGAAGGCGGCCTCCAGCTGGCTCAGCGGCACCGCGGCCACGTCGCCCAGGCGGCGCAGGCCCAGCCGCTCCAGGCGCACGCGCTGCTCGCGCCCGGCCTCCGGCAGCACCGCTACGGGGTAGCCGGCCAGGTGGGCCGCCTCCGCACCGGCGGGCACCTCGGTCACCTGACCACTCAGCCCCGTGCGGGAGGCGGGGCATAACCGATAACCGGGGCGGGTCTGAGTGGTCAGGCTGGCGGCCATGCGCGCCACCGCCTTGCCGCTGGCCAGGGCGCCGTTCGCGGGCAGGTCGAGATCACTGTCCACCTCGGCCACGGCACGCGCCAGCAGGTCCACCGCCGGCCGCCGCCAGTAGCCGCGGGTCGCGCTCAGGTCCAGGTACCAGGCGCCGCTGCTCTCGATCTCCACGCACGGCGTGTAGCGGTTGAGCACCTGCCCCAGCTCGCGCCGCAGGCGCGCCACCGCCGCCGTATCCAGGGCCACCACCGCGGCCCGGCCGCGCACCCGCGCCGCCGGCGCCCCGGGCATCACGCCCTCGGCGCGCGCCTCGTTGGAGGCGGCCACCACCCGCTCGCCGCGCGCCACCGCCACCGGCCGCCCGCGCAGGGCAGGCTCGCGCCGGCGGGCCAGGGCCACCGGGAGATCGGGCAGGACCAGCGAAGCGATATCGCGCGCAGCGCCCATGGCAGCCTCCTCCGCCTGAACGTTCTCGTTACGTTCTCAGTATAGGCGAAGGCGGGCGGAACGCCAAGGCGCCAAGACGCCAAGGACGGCGGTAATAGAGCCGGGTCTGGGGAAGCGGCACGGGTATAGCGGCATCCACGCCGCGAGCCATCGGCCGGGAACGGCGTCGCGGCCTGGAGGCCGCTCCTACGCCGAATCGCCTTCTTTCACAATTCCTACGGGTTTCTTGGCGTCTTGGCGCCTTGGCGTTTTCTGCCCCCGTTCAGCCACCGTGCCGCTGCCGGACCGTCTCGAACAGCACCACGCCGGTGGCCACGGAGACGTTGAGGCTGGAAACGCTGCCGGCCATGGGGATGGCCACCAGGGCGTCGCACTTCCTGGCGGTGAGGGCGCGCATGCCCTCGCCCTCGGCGCCCAGCACCCAGCCGGTGGGCCCGGTGGCGTCGGCCCGGTACCAGGGGACGTCGCCGTGGTCGGAGGTGCCGAGCAGGAACAGGCCGCGCTCCTTGAGGGCGTCCATGGCGCGGGCCAGGTTGGGCACCGCCGCCACCGGCACGCTCTCGGCGGCGCCGCTGGCCACCTTGCGGGCGGCGGCGTTGAGCGGCGCGCAGCGGTCGCGCGGCACCACCACCGCGTGCACCCCGGCGGCGTCGGCGCTGCGCAGGCAGGCGCCCAGGTTGCGCGGGTCGGTGACGCCGTCGAGCAGGAGCAGCAGCGGCGTCTCGGTCAGGCCGTCGAGATGGTCGAGCAGCCGGCGCTCGTCCCACAGGGCCACCGCCGCCACCCGCGCCAGGATCCCCTGGTGGCGGGCACCGCCGCTGCGCCGGTCGAGGTCCTCGCGCGGCACCCGCTTGACGCGCACGCCGGCGGCCCGGGCGTCGGCCTCCAGCCGGGCCAGGCGCTTGCCGTGGAAGCCCTTGGCAATGCGCACCTCGGCCAGCTCGGTGCCGGCGGCCAGGGCGGCGGCCACGCTGTGGATGCCGTAGAGGTTCTCGCCGTCGTCGGTCATGGGGCTTCCCGGTTCAGGGCGGGGTTCGGAGGACGCGTTCCTGCGGTCCGGCCGCCGCTTACAGCATGGGCGACAGCGTCCGCGCCAGGCCCTCCCAGCCGTGGCGCCAGGTGGGGCGCTGGTAGAACTCCTCGAGGGTGACGCGATCGGCGGTGCGCAGCTCGTCCTCGAACAGCACGGACAGGCTGTTGATGGGGCCCTGGTCCTGCAGGATCAAGTTGAGCTCGTAGTTGAGGTAGAACGAGCGCGAATCCAGGTTGGCCGAGCCCACGGTGGCCCAGGAGCCGTCCACGGTGACCTGCTTGCCGTGGACCATACCCTGGTGGCTGCGGTAGATCTCGACCCCGGCCTCGAGCAGCTCCAGGTAGAAGGAGTTGCTGGCGGCGGCCACCAGCGGGTGGTTGTTGTGCCGGGGCACCAGCATGCGCACGCAAACGCCGCGCCGGGCGGCGCTGGACAGCGCCATCTGCAGGGACTGGTCGGGCACGTAGTACGGCGTCACCAGCTCCACCCAGTCGCGGGCGGCGGTGATGGCGTTGAACACGGTCTCGTGGAAGGCGCGCCAGTACTGCCCCGGTCCCGACGGCAGGGCGCGGCAGACGCTGGGACCGTCGGCCTCGGTACGCGGATAGTAGCGCTGGTCCACCAGCGCCTCGCCACTGACGTAGTGCCAGTCCTTGGCGAACACCGAGGTGATCTGGCGGGTGCCCGGGCCCTCGATGCGCAGGTGCAGGTCCTTCCACAGGCGCACGCCGATGCGGCCGCGGTAGTCGTCGCCGATGTTGATGCCGCCGGTGTAGGCGATGCGGCCGTCGATGACGGCGATCTTGCGGTGGTTGCGCAGGTTGGCGCCGAGCACCGAGAACGGCGACAGCAGCGGCGCGAAGGCGCGCACGCGGCCGCCGGCGCGCACCAGCGGCCGCAGCAGCCAGCCGGCGCTCAGCGCCCCCCAGGCGTCGTACAGCACGCGCACCTCCACCCCCTCGGCGGCCTTGTCCACCAGCAGGTCGCGCAGCCAGCGGCCGGTGGCGTCATTGGCCCACACGTAGTAGGCGAGGTGGATGTGGTCGGCGGCGGCGCGGATGTCCGCCTCCAGGCGGGCGTACTTGTCGTCGCCGTGGCCGAACACCGCCACGTGGTTACCGGTGGTGTCGGGGTAGTCCTCGCGCGCGGCCCGCTGCGGGCTCAGCTCGAAGCGGTGGTCGGGGGGCGGCTCGGGGAAGCCCCCGAGGTGGGCCGGCAGGGCCCGCATGAAGGCCTGGTCGCTGTTGAAGCGCCGCCGCGCCACCCGGCGCACGCGGTAACCGCCGAAGACCAGGTAGGCCGGCCCGGCCAGCCACGGCACGAACACCACCGCCAGCATCCAGCCGAAGGGCGACTGGGTCTCCTCCCGCGCCGACAGGATCAGCAGGATGAAGACCCCGGTCAGCACATGGCCGAGGACGGCATAGAGCTCGGTCCCCAGGCCGAACCCCGGCCACTCCCCCATGGCGGTCCTAGCTCTCCGGCTCTGCCGGGGCCTGGGCCGACTCGCCGCGCTCGGCGCCCATATCCTCCGGGGTCTTGACCAGCGCCAGGTCGATCTTGAGGTCGTCCACGTCCACCTTGGCCACCCGCGCCCGGATGGGGTCGCCCAGCTGGAACACGCGGCCGCTGCGCTCGCCGCGCAGCAGGTGGTGGACCGGATCGAAGTGGTAGTAGTCGTCCTCGAGGTTGGTGATGTGGATCAGGCCCTCCACATGCATCTCGGACAGCTCGGCGAACACCCCGAAGCCGGTGACCCCGGCGATGACGCCGTCGTACTCCTCGCCGATGCGGTCCTGCATGTACTGGCACTTGAGCCAGTCCACCATCTCGCGCTCGGCCAGCTCGGAGCGGCGCTCGGTGGTGGAGGTGTGCTCGCCGATGGCGGCCAGGTTCTCCTTGAAGGCCTCCTTCTTGGCCTCCTTGACCCGGCGCCCGGCCAGCAGGTCCTTGATGCGGCGATGCACCACCAGGTCCGGATAGCGCCGGATGGGCGAGGTGAAGTGGGTGTAGTGGTCGTAGGACAGGCCGAAGTGGCCGACCGGGTCGGGCCGGTACTGCGCCTGCTGCATGGAGCGCAGCATGACCGTCTCCACCAGGTGGGCGTCGCGGCGCTCGCGGGCCTGGTTGAGGACCTTGCTGAAGGACTGCGGCGTGGGCGGATCCTCCAGGCCCTCGGCCAGGCCGATGGTCTTGAGGAAGTCGCGCAGGTTCTCCAGCTTCTCCGCCGACGGCGGCTCGTGCACGCGGAACAGCGCCGGCTCTTCGTTCTCCACGAACAGGCGCGCGGCGCTCTCGTTGGCGGCGAGCATGCATTCCTCGATCAGGCGATGGGCGTCCCGGCGGGTGTAGGGGACGATCATCTCGATCTGGTTGTTCTCGCCGAACAGGATCTCGGTGTCCAGGCCCTCGAACTCGATGGCGCCGCGCTCCCGCCGGGCCTTGTGCAGGGTGGCGTAGAGCTCGTACAGGGTCTCCAGCTGCCCCAGGACATGCTCGTGCTGGGCCCGGGTCTCGGCGTCGTTGTCCTCCATCATGGCGGCCACCTCCTTGTAGGTGAGCCGCGCGTGGGAGTGCATGACCGCCTCGAAGAAGCGGTACTGGTCCACCTGGCCGGCGCTGTCGATGTGCATCTCGCAGGCCAGGGTCAGGCGGTCGACGCCGGGGTTCAGCGAGCAGATGCCGTTGGACAGGGCCTCCGGCAGCATGGGCACCACCCGGTTGGGCAGGTAGGTGGAGTTGCCGCGGTGGTAGCCCTCCTTGTCCAGCGACGAGTTGGGCGTGACGTAGCTGGAGACGTCGGCAATGGCCACGATCAGGCGGAAGCCGTCGCCGGCCTTCTCCGCGAACACGGCGTCGTCAAAGTCCTGGGCGTCGGCACCGTCGATGGTCACCAGCGGCAGCGCGCGCAGGTCCTCGCGGTCGCCGATGGCATCCGGGGCGACGCTGCCCGGGGTCTTGTCGGCGGCTTCCAGGACCTCCTCCGGCCATTCGTGGGGGATGCCGTGCTTGCGCAGGACGATCTCGGTCTCCACCTCGGTGTTCAGGTGCTCGCCGATGATCTCGATGACGCGGCCGGTGGGCTGACGCTTGGGGGTGGGCTGGTGGATGATCTGGACGGTAACGTACTCACCGGCCTTGGCGCCGCCTTCCTCTCCCGGCGGCACCAGGAAGTTCTGGCTGATGCGGCTCTCGTCCGGGACCACGAAGGACACGCCGTCCTCCTGATCGAACCGGCCCACCACCTTGTCCTGGCCGCGCTCCACCACGCGCGCGATGGTGCCCTCGGGCCGGCCGCGCTTGTCGTAGCCGGAGATGCGCGCCACCACGCGGTCGCCGTGGAGCACCTGGCGCATCTCGCGCGGCGACAGGAACAGGTCCTTCTGGTCCCGGTCCTCGGGGATGAGGAAGCCGAAGCCGTCGGGATGGGCCTTCACCGTCCCCTTGACCAGGTCCATGCGCTCGGGCAGTCCGTACAGGTCGCGGCGCGTGCGGATCAGCTGGCCGTCGCGCTCCATGGCACGCAGCCGGCGGTTGAGGGCGGTGGCCTGGTCCTCCGCGGTCAGCCCCAGGCCCTCGGCGATGAAGGCCTCCGAGGCCGGTGCCGAGGTCTGCTCGCGCAGGAAATCCAGGATGTACTCCCGGCTTGGAATGGGATTCTCGTAGCGCTCTGCTTCCCGATCCTGATGGGGATCTTCGGAAAAATTGGTCATTGACCCGGCCTTCATGGATGGTGTTTAATTAGCCGCCCTGCGCGGCGGGCTGGTCGCTTCTAGCCCTTTTCGGCCGCGCGCAAGGCCGCTTGGGCAAGGGCGCGAAGGCGCTCCCTTGGCGCCTAAACGGACTGACGAAACTCTGCCGAGGTGCCCGCTGAAGCGGTCCCTCGGAGCCGATTGGATCGGCGCAACTCAGCCGAGGTGTGCGCTAAAGCGCCCCCTCGACGTCGCTTAGACTGACGAAACTTAGCCGAGGTCGCCGCTAACGCGCCGCCTCGGTGTCTATTAGATCGGCGCAACTTAGCCGAGGTGGCGGAACTGGTAGACGCGCTAGATTCAGGATCTAGTGAGGTTTCCCCTCGTGCCGGTTCGACTCCGGCCCTCGGCACCATACCCCGAACAAGGCCCCGCCCCCGGCGGGGCTTTTTCGTGTCCGGCCAGCGGCCGCCGCCCTGCCCCGCCGCGCGCATCACTCGGCGAACGGGTCGGTCAGCTGGATGGTCTCCTCCCGGTCCGGGCCGGTGGAGATCATGGCCAGCGGCACGCCGGTGAGCTCGGCCAGCCGGTCCAGGTAGGCGTTGGCGTTGGCCGGCAGCTCCTGCCGGGATCGGGCCCCCGAGGTGCCCTCGTTCCAGCCGGGCATCTCCTCGTACACCGGCTCGCAGGTGGACAGCTCCTCGG
>DATFLO010000093.1:0-7698 GCA_035267605.1 Gammaproteobacteria bacterium | reverse complement strand
CATCCCGCCGACCAGGAGGCCTTCCGCGAGACCATGGTCGCCAACACCCGCCAGCCCGGCTCCTTCACCCACGACTACCGCATGCTCCACCGCGACGGCCAACCGGTGTGGGTGCGCGCCATCCACTCGGTGGATCCCGCCGAGGAGGGGGGGCTCGTCCTGCGCGGCCTGCTGCTGGACGTGACCGAGGAGAAGCTGTCCGAGGAGCGCATCGTCTACCTGGCGGACCACGACCCCCTGACCGGTCTGTTCAACCGGCGCCGCTTCCAGGAGGAGCTGGAGCGCCAGGTGGCCTACGCCCGCGGCTATCGCCACCAGGGTGCGCTGATCGTGCTCGGCCTCGACCAGTTCAAGTACATCAACGACACCCTGGGCCACCGCACCGGCGATCACTACCTGCACAGCGTGGCCTCCGCCCTGACCGGCAGCCTGTCGGAGGTGGACGTGGCGGGGCGGCTGGGCGGAGACGAGTTCGGCATCATCCGGCCCAAGGCGGACATGGATCAGGTGCAGGCCATCGTCGCCGACCTCCAGGAGCGGCTGACCGATCCCCAGCTCACCGGCGGCGTGGCGCCCACGCCGGTGACCGCCAGCGCCGGAATCGTCTTTTTCCCGGAGGAAGGGGAGGCGGCCGACGACCTCCTGGCCAAGGCGGACGTCGCCCTGCACACCGCCAAGGAGGAGGGGGCCAGCCGCACGCACCTGTTCAGGGGCGGCGACGAGGCCCTCGGTCGCATGCAGGCCAAGATCCACTGGGAGGACCGCATCCGCCGCGCCCTGCGTGAGGATCGCTTCGTCCTCCACTTCCAGCCGATCTTCCGCCTGGCCGACGGCGCGGTCAGCCACTACGAGGTGCTGCTGCGCATGATCGGCGACGATGGCGAGCTCATCGGGCCCGGGGCCTTCCTCGATACCGCCGAGGGCTTCGGCCTGATCCGCGACATCGACCACTGGGTGGTGACGCACGCCGTGCACGTCCAGGGCCGCAGCCGCCGGGAGGGGAGGCCGGTGCGTCTGGCCATCAACCTGTCGGGCCGGCATATCGGACGCCGCGAGGTGCTGGAGTGGGTGACCGGGGCGCTGGAGGAGTCGGGGGCCGATCCGGAGGCGCTGCTGTTCGAGATCACCGAGACGGCCGCGGTGGAGAACATCGCCCAGGCCCGGGAGTTCATCGAGTCCCTGCGCTCCCGGGGCTGCGGCGTGGCCCTGGACGATTTCGGAGTGGGCCTGTCGTCCTTCCACTACCTGAAGAACCTGCCCGTGGATATGATCAAGATCGACGGCAGCTTCGTCCGCACCCTGGACCGGGATGCCTACGACCGGACCTTCGTCAGGGCCATGAGCGAGCTGGCGGCCAACCTGGGCATCACCAGCGTCGCCGAGTTCGTGGAGAACGAGGCGATCGCGCAGATCCTGCGGGAGCTGGGAGTGGATCTGGGGCAGGGCTTCTACCTGGCCCGGCCCGGCCCCGATTTCCTGGACGGCGGGGGCGTGGACGTGGGGGGCGGGACGGTCCCCGAGGGCCCGGGGGACGGGCCCTAGTCGTCTCCGGGCTCCGGCGCGGTCCAGCCGAGCTCGCGGGCGCGGGCCCAGCCCTCGCCATGGATGCGCTCGTGGCGGCCGCGCAGATGCTCGGGCAGATTGCTGGGCACGAAGCCGTAGGCCTCCCAGGCCGCGTGGACCTCGTCGTACAGCTTCTGCAGGCGGCCGTAGTCCCAGCCCTCGCAGGTCTCGTCCTCGGGCAGGATGCCGAAGACCCAGGCGTCGCGGATGATCCGCCCGGCATCGGTCATGCCGCCGTAGGAGTCGTTGTGGATGCCGGGGTAGGTGGGGCGTTGTTGGGCCATTGGCGTCCTCCGATTGCGGCCGCCCAGTATACGGTCCGGGGAGGGGCGCTGCGAAGGCCCGCATTGCCGGCCCGCCGGCAATGGCCTACCGTCGGGGGGAAGTCCCCACGCGAGGCGGGCCGGTGACCCAGCCGCTGACGCGCCTTTTCCCCGCGCCGCTGACCGAGCGCCCCCTGGAGGGGTGCTTCCTGGGCCATGATCTGCGCCGTCTCGGGGCGACCGGACGGCCCTTCGTCTACAGCAACTTCATCACCAGCCTCGACGGCCGCATCGCCCGCACCGACCCCGCCAGCGGCCGACGGGCCGTCCCCCCGGCCATGGCCAACCACCGGGACTGGCGCCTGTTCATGGAGCTGGCGGCGCAGGCCGATGTGCTGGTGGTCAGCGACCGGCTGCTGCGGGCGGTGGCCGCCGGACGGCACGAGGCGCTGATCGACCTCGAGGCGGTCGGCCTGGAGGACTTGGTGGCGTGGCGCAGGCAGCGGGGGCTGGTGCGCCAGCCGGTGCTGGCCGCCGTCTCCCGCGACCTCGACCTGCCGGCGCCCGACCTGGCCCAGCGCTACACCCGGGACATCCTCATCCTCACCACCGACGACGCCCCGGCGGAGCGGGTTGCCGCCCTGGAGCGGGGCGGCGTGGAGGTGGCCCGAGCCGGCCCCGGTCCCTACCTGGGCGGCAGCGCGCTGGTGAGCGCCCTGGCCGCGCGGGGCCATACCTGCATCTACTCCCTGGCCGGCCCGCGCATGCTGCACACGCTGGTTTCCGCGGGGCGCCTGGACCGCCTCTACCTGACCGTGGCCCACCTGCTCCTGGGCGGGACCGATTTCGACACGCTGGTGCGGGGACCGGGCCTGGAGCCGGCGGCCGGCTTTCGGCCGCTGGAGCTGTACTGGGATCCGGCGGCGACGTCCGGGGCGGGGCAGCTGATCGAGGTGCTGGCGCCCGTAGGTCCGGCTTAGGCCGGACCTACTTGCCCTTCTTGCTGTCCAGGACGTCGCTGATGCGGCTGGCGATCTTCTCGGTCATGCCCTCCACCGCCAGCAGCTCGTCCTTGGTGGCGGTGAACAACGCGCGCGCGGTGCCGAAATGGCGCAGCAGGCCGCGCGCCAGCTCCGGGCTGACGCCGGGCAGGCCCTCCACCAGGAAGCGGATGGTCTCGCGCCGGGTCTCGGGCTTGCCGGGCCGCCACGACTGCTCGCCGGCGGCGTCGCCCTGGGCGCGCACCGCCAGGGCGTAGACGAACATGGCCGAGTGCTCGGCCTCGGGGCTGTACAGCACGGGGATGTCGAGGGCCACGTTGAGGTAGGTGATGGCCCAGTGGACGTCGAAGGGGGTCTGGTGGAAGCGGTGGGTGAAGTAGTCGCCCTCCACCAGGAAGACCGGCTTGGCGTATTGGGCCTTGAGGCGGTTGGCGGTCTCGAACAGCTCCTCCTCGACCACCGCCAGGATGAAGTCGGTGCCCGACTTGTAGTCCACCACCACCTCGTCGCTGAGGACGTAGTCCCCGGCGTCGAGCTCCTCGTACTCCAGGGTGACGCCCTGGATCTGCTCCACCCGGTCGGCGAGCCGGCCCTGCTGGGCGGTGTCGGCGATGATGCGGGCGGGAAGGCCGATATGGGGCATGGGCTCGCTCTCCTGTGGCGGGGGCCGGGGGATGGTCGGGGAGAAGAAGCCTACCAAACGGGTCGGGCTTGCGGCCACGCCGCCGGGCAAGCTCAGCCGCTGGCCGCCTCCAGGTCCTCGCTGGCGGCCAGCCAGGCCTCCTCCGCCTCGGCCAGCTCCTTTTTGACCTGGCCCTGCTCCTGCAGCAGGCGGTTCAGCGCGTCCTTCTGGTCGGCGCCGTACAGGGCCGGATCGGCCAGGCGGTGCGCCAGCTCGTCCTTGCGCCGGCTCAGCCGGTCCACCTCCTTCTCCAGGCGCTTGACCTCGTCCCGCAGCGGCTTGAGCTGCTGGCGGCGCTCGGCGGAGGCCTTGCGCCGCTGGCGGGCATCGCCCGCCTCGGCGGCGGGGGCCGTCCCCGGCGCCGGCACGGAGTCCCGGTCAAGCAGCCAGCGGCGATAGTCCTCCATGTCGCCGTCGAAGGCGTTCACGCCGCCGCCGTCCACCAGCCACAAGCGGTCGGTGACCGAGCGCAGCAGGTGGCGGTCGTGGGACACCGCCACCAGGGCCCCGGTGTATTCCTGCAGGGCCAGGGTCAGGGCCCGGCGCATTTCCAGGTCGAGGTGGTTGGTGGGCTCGTCCAGCAGCAGCAGGTTGGGCCGGCGGTAGACCAGCAGCGCCAGGGCCAGGCGCGCCTTCTCGCCGCCGGAAAGCGGCGCCACCGGTGCCAGGGCCATGTCCCCGGCGAAGCCGAAGCCGCCCAGGAAATCGCGAAGCTCCTGGGGCTTGGCCGCGGGATCGAGGCGCTCCACGTGCTGCATGGGGCTGGCGGCCGGATCCAGGTGGTCCACCTGGTGCTGGGCGAAGTAGCCCACCGCCAGCCCCGGGTTGGGGTTGCGGCTGCCGGTCTGGGGGGTCAGCTCGCCCGACAGCAGCCGGATCAGGGTGGACTTGCCGGCGCCGTTGGGGCCGAGCAGGCCGATGCGGTCGCCGGGGTAGAGCTCCAGGTTGACCCCGCGCAGGATGGGGGCCTCACTGTAGCCGGCGGCCACGTCCTTGAGCCCCAGCAGCGGCTGCGGCAGGCGGGCCGGCTCCGGGAAGTGGAGCTCGAAGGGGTCGTCGCCGTGGGCCGGGGCCACCTGCTCCATGCGCTCCAGGGCCTTGAGCCGGCTCTGGGCCTGGCGGGCCTTGGCGGCGTTGGCCCGGAAGCGCTCCACGAATCGGTGGATGCGGGCCACCTCCTTCTGCTGCTTCTCGAAGGCCGCCTGCTGCTGGGCCTGCTCCTCGGCGTAGCGCGCCTCGAACTCGGAGTAGCCGCCGTTGTAGAGGCGCAGGTCGCAGCCGCGCAGGTGGGCGATGTGGTCCACCACGCCGTCCAGGAAATCGCGGTCGTGGGAGATCAGCAGCACGGTGCCGGGGTAGGCAGCCAGCCACTCCTGCAGCCGCAGCACGGCGTCCAGGTCGAGGTGGTTGGTGGGCTCGTCGAGCAGCAGCAGCTCCGCCCGCGCCATCAGGGTTCGCGCCAGGTTGAGGCGGATGCGCCAGCCGCCGGAGAAGGCCGCCACCGGGCGCTCCTCCTCGCCGGGGCCGAAGCCCAGCCCGTGCAGCAGGCGCGCGGCGCGGGCGTGGGCGGTGTAGCCGTCGATGGCGTGGAGCTCGCCGTGGAGCTCGCCCAGGCGGTTGCCGTCGCCGGCCGCCTCGGCCGCGGCCAGGTCGGCCTCCAGCCGGCGCAGCTCGCTGTCGCCGTCGAGCACGTAATCGATGGCGCGCTGGTCGAGGCCCGGCACCTCCTGGGCCATCCAGGCCACCCGCCAGTCCTTGGGCAGGCGCAGCGAGCCGGCATCGGTCTCCAGCTCGCCCCGGATGAGGGCGAACAGGCTGGACTTGCCGGTGCCGTTGGCGCCGACGATGCCGACCTTCTGGCCGTCGTGCACCGACAGGCTGGCGCCGCGCAGCAGCTCCTTGGTGCCGCGGCGCAGGGTGAGATTGGTGATCTGCAGCATGGGGCGCAGTCTAACAGGCGCCGCAACCCCCGCTACCCTGCTGGCTCAGGGACCCGCCGCCGGCCGCGTCGGGCGCCTCGGGGCGGGGCGCAGCAGGTCGCCGGCGCGCTGCCATGGCCGGGGCAGCAGGCGGTAGCCCAGCAGCACCGCCAGCAGGCCGGCATAGATCAGCGGATCGCGGACGTCAGCCTTGACCAGCAGGTAGTAGTGCAGCACCGACAGCGCCGCCAGCAGGTACACCGTGCGGTGCAGCCGTACCCACCAGACGCCCAGGCGGCGCATGGCGGCATCGAAGGAGGTGGCGGCCAGCGGCACCATGCCGGCCACCGCCAGAAAGCCCACCGCCAGGTAGAGGTGGTCCCACAGGTCCGCCCACAGCGGGCCCAGACGCAGGCCGTGCTCGAACAGCCCCCAGGCGGCGAAATGGACCACGCCGTAGAAGAAGGCGAACAGCCCCAGCATGCGCCGCACCCGCATGGGCCAGCGCCAGCCGGTGAGCAGGCGCAGGGGCGTCACCGCCAGGGTCGCCAGCAGCAGGCGCAGGCACCACAGCCCGCTGCGGTCGATGATGGCGTCGGGCGGATTGGCGCCGAGGCGGCCGCTGAAGGCATCCGCCGTGATGATGGCGGCCGGGGCGGCGGCGGCGAGGAAGACCAGGGGCTTGACCGGCAGCCGTTGGGCCATGGCTAGGGCCATCTCAGAAGTGCTTCCGCAGGTCCATGCCCTTGTACAGATGGGTCACCTGCTCGCCGTAGCCGTTGAACATCTCCGTGTCGCGCTTGAAGAACTCGCCGATGCGGCGCTCGCGCGCCTGGCTCCAGCGCGGATGGGGCACGTTCGGGTTGACGTTGGCGTAGAAGCCGTACTCGTTGGGCGCGGCGATGTTCCAGGTGGTGGCCGGCTGCTCGCGGGTCAGGCGGATCTTGACGATGGACTTGATGCTCTTGAAGCCGTACTTCCAGGGCACCACCAGGCGCAGCGGGGCGCCGTTCTGGTTGGGCAGGGTCTTGCCGTACAGGCCCACCGCCATGATCGCCAGGGGGTTCATGGCCTCGTCCAGGCGCAGGCCCTCCACGTACGGCCAGTCCAGCACCTCACGCTGCTGGCCGGGCATGTGCTCGGGATCGTAGAGGGTGGTGAGCTCCACGAAGCGCGCCTGCGAGGTGGGCTCGAAGCGCTTGAGCAGGTCGGCCAGGGGGAAGCCCACCCAGGGGATGACCATGGACCAGGCCTCCACGCAGCGGTGGCGGTAGACCCGCTCCTCCAGGGGATGGGGCTTGAGGATGTCCTCGAGGGGATAGGTGCCGGGCCGGCCCACCTCGCCGCCGATCTCCACCGACCACGGATCGGTGGGCAGCTGGTCGGCGTTGCGGGAGGGCGCCGACTTGCTGGTGCCGAACTCGTAGTAGTTGTTGTAGGTGGTGACATCCTCGTAGGACGTCTTGTCCTCGTCGGTGCCGAAGGGGCCGGGGCGGATGTTCTTGATCCGCATGGTGCCGTTGGCCGGGGCGGGGCGCAGCAGGCTGGCGCCGGCCAGCAGGCCCACCGCGCCGATCCCGGCCTGGGCCAGGAAGCGGCGGCGGCCGCGGTAGACCGACTCGTCGGTGACGCGGTCGGAATGGATGGGGGCTCGACGCTTGATCAAAATGGTTCCCTCCGCGGGCAGTTTCCCGCTATACGCCGGCGGCGCGGTTCCGGATTCAGCCGCCCGTGCCTCCGGGAGTCAGTGCCCGAAGATCACCCCGATGCCGAAGTGGAAGCGCGGCTCGTTGGGCCTTTGCTCCTTGGGCCACAGCTGGATGTCCTCGATGCGCACCACCGGGTAGCTGTACTCCGCCTCGCCCACCCGCCCGGCGCGGGTCCCGGTCAGGGGGCCGCTCACGGTGATCCAGCGGCCCTGGGCGTAGTCGGCGGTCTCCAGGTAGCCGTCCTTGACCGCCAGGAAGCGCTGCTGGGGCTTGGCGTCCTGCTGCGGGCGCTGGCGGTCGTTCAGGGGATAGCCGAGCACCTCCAGCTGGGTGCTGTTCTCCCGGTTGTGGGCGGCGACGATGACCCCGCCCCACAGCACCCGCGTCCCCTCCAGGTGGGCCATGTCCGCCGCCGCCTTCTGCGGGGTGACGCTGAGGGCGGTGCGGTTGGTGTCGAAGCGGGGTTGGGCGCAGGCCGCCAGGAGCAGGGCGGCGGCGAACGGGAGCCAGCGTTTCATGGGCAATCACCAGTAGGGGGGGTAGGGCCGGTAATAGGGATAC
>DATFLO010000092.1:0-7593 GCA_035267605.1 Gammaproteobacteria bacterium | reverse complement strand
CTGTTCTGCGCCAAGATCTTCGGTCCCGTGCGGGACTACGAGTGCAACTGCGGCAAGTACAAGCGCCTCAAGCACCGCGGCGTGGTGTGCGAGAAGTGCGGCGTGGAGGTCATCCAGTCCAAGGTGCGCCGCGAGCGCATGGGCCACATCGACCTGGCCGCGCCGGTGGCCCACATCTGGTTCCTCAAGTCCCTGCCGTCGCGCATGGGGCTGCTGCTGGACATGACCCTCAAGGACCTGGAGCGGGTGCTGTACTTCGAGTCCTACGTGGTCACCGATCCCGGCATGACCCCGCTGGAGCGCGGCCAGCTGCTCACCGACGAGCAGTACCTGGATGCCGTGGAGGAGTACGGCGACGAGTTCACCGCGCAGATGGGCGCCGAGGCCATCCGCGACATGCTGTCCGCCATCGACCTGGAGTCGGAGGCGGAGACCCTGCGCACCGAGCTGGATGAGACCCGCTCCGAGGCCAAGCGCAAGAAGGTGGCCAAGCGCCTCAAGACCGTCGAGGCCTTCCTGTTCTCCGGCAACCGCCCGGAGTGGATGATCCTCGAGGTGCTGCCGGTCATCCCGCCGGAGCTGCGCCCGCTGGTGCCGCTCGACGGCGGCCGCTTCGCCACCTCCGACCTGAATGACCTGTACCGGCGGGTGATCAACCGCAACAACCGCCTCAAGCGGCTGCTTGACCTCAAGGCGCCCGAGATCATCGTGCGCAACGAGAAGCGCATGCTGCAGGAGGCGGTGGACGCCCTGCTCGACAACGGCCGCCGCGGCAAGGTCATGACCGGGCCCAACAAGCGCCCGCTGAAGTCCCTGGCCGACATGATCAAGGGCAAGCAGGGCCGCTTCCGCCAGAACATGCTGGGCAAGCGCGTCGACTACTCCGGCCGTTCGGTGATCGTGGTCGGTCCGGAGCTGAAACTGCACCAGTGCGGCCTGCCCAAGAAGATGGCGCTGGAGCTGTTCAAGCCGTTCATCTACAACAAGCTCGAGGGCCGCGGCTACGCCACCACCATCAAGGCCGCCAAGAAGATGGTGGACCAGGAGCGCCCCGAGGTGTGGGACATCCTGGAAGAGGTCATCCGCGAGCATCCGGTCATGCTCAACCGCGCGCCCACGCTGCACCGCCTGGGCATCCAGGCGTTCGAGCCGGTGCTCACCGAGGGCAAGGCCATCCAGCTGCACCCGCTGGTGTGCGTGCCCTACAACGCCGACTTCGACGGCGACCAGATGGCAGTGCACGTACCGCTGTTCACCGAGGCCCAGATGGAAGCCCGGGTGCTCATGATGAGCTCCAACAACATCCTGGGTCCGGCCAACGGCGAGCCCATCATCTCGCCCACCCAGGACATCGTGCTGGGCCTGTACTACATGACCCGCGAGGCGGTGAACGCCCCGGGCGAGGGCTCGTGGTTCCGGGACGTGGACGAGGTGCGGCGGGCCTACCAGACCGGCAACGCCCACCTGCACGCCAAGGTGCAGGTGCGCATCCGCGGCGAGCGGGTGGAGACCACCGTGGGCCGCGCCCTGCTGCTGGACATCCTGCCCGAGCAGCTGGACTTCGCCATGATCAACAAGGTCCTGGACAAGAAGTCCATCGGCGCCCTGGTCAAGGCCTGCTACCGCAACGCCGGGCTCAAGGCCACCGTGGTGTTCTCCGACCAGCTGATGTACACCGGCTTCCACTACGCCACCAAGTCCGGCATCTCCTTCGGTCTGGACGACATGGTGATCCCGGAGGCGAAGCACCAGCTGCTGGAGTCGGCGCAGGCCGAGGTCAAGGAGATCTACCAGCAGTACACCGACGGCCTGGTGACCAATTCGGAGCGCTACAACAAGGTCATCGACGTCTGGGCGCACACCAACGACAAGGTGGCCGAGCGCATGATGGACGGCCTCGGCAGCGAGAAGGTGATTGATGCCGAGGGCAACGAGGTGGAGCAGGAGTCGTTCAACTCCATCTACATGATGGCCGACTCCGGCGCCCGCGGCTCCGCCCAGCAGATCCGTCAGCTCGCCGGCATGCGCGGCCTGATGGCCAAGCCCGACGGCTCCATCATCGAGGCGCCCATCACCGCCAACTTCCGCGAGGGCCTCAACGTCCTGCAGTACTTCATCTCCACCCACGGCGCCCGCAAGGGTCTGGCCGACACGGCGCTCAAGACCGCCAACTCCGGCTACCTGACCCGGCGCCTGGTGGATGTCTCGCAGAGCTGCGTGGTGGAGGAAGAGGACTGCGGCACGCCCAACGGCACCGCCATGACCCCGCTGGTGGAGGGCGGCGATGTGGTCGAGCCGCTGTCCGAGCGGGTGCTCGGGCGGGTCACCGCCGAGCCGGTGTACCACCCCACCAGCGGCGAGGTGCTGTTCGAGCGCGGCCGGATGCTCAACGAGGTCGAGGTGGAGCAGCTCGACGAGCTGGGCGTGGACCAGGTGGTGGCGCGTTCCGTGCTCACCTGCGAGTCGCGCAACGGCGTCTGCGCCAACTGCTACGGGCGCGACCTGGGCCGCGGCGACCGCATCACCACCGGCGAGGCGGTGGGCATCATCGCCGCGCAAAGCATTGGCGAGCCCGGCACCCAGCTGACCATGCGGACCTTCCACATCGGCGGCGCCGCCAGCCGTTCCGCCGAGCAGGCCTCGCAGGAGACCAAGTACGGCGGCTATGTCCGGGTCGAGAACCTGAAGACGGTGGTCGACCGCAACGAGCGCTTGGTGGTGGTCTCGCGCAACGGCGAGATGACCGTCAACGAGGAGACCGGGCGCGAGCGCGAGCGCTACAAGATCCCCTACGGAGCCACCCTGACCGTCTCCGAGGGGGACCAGGTGGAGCCCGGGGCGACCCTGGCCGAGTGGGACCCGTACACCATGCCCATCCTCACCGAGGTGGGCGGAACGGGCCAGTTCCAGGACATCGAGTCCGGCACCACCGCCACCCAGCAGACCGACGAGGTCACCGGTCTGACCTCGATGCAGGTGACCGACGCCAGCGGCGGCACCAAGGGCCGCGACATGCGGCCGCGCATCGAGCTGGTGGACGCCGCCGGCGAGCCGGTGAAGATCACCGGCACCGACCTGCCGGCGCGCTACTACCTGCCGGCCGGGGCGATCATCAACGTCAGCGACCACGACGAGCTGTATCCGGGCGACGTGCTGGCGCGCATCCCGCGCGAGACCTCGAAGACCAAGGACATCACCGGCGGCCTGCCGCGGGTGGCGGAGCTGTTCGAGGCCCGCAAGCCCAAGGAGCACGCGGTCCTCGCCGAGACCGAGGGTGTCGTCTCCTTCGGCAAGGACACCAAGGGCAAGCGCCGCGTGCTGATCCGCACCAACGAGGGCGAGGAGAGCGAGTACCTCATCCCCAAGGGGCGGCGGATCGCGGTCAACGAGGGCGACCACGTGCGCCCGGGCGATCCCATCGTCGACGGCGCCCCGGTGCCGCAGGACATCCTGCGCATCCTGGGGATCGAGGCCCTGGCCCGCTACATCGTGGACGAGGTGCAGGAGGTCTACCGTCTGCAGGGCGTGAAGATCAACGACAAGCACATCGAGATCATCGTCCGGCAGATGCTGCGCCGCCGCGAGGTGGTCGAGGCCGGGGACTCCCGGTTCCTGGCGGGCGATCAGGCCGACCGGGCGGTGCTCGAGGCCGAGAACGATCGCCTGCGCGAGGAGGGCAAGACCGAGGCCGTCGGCCGGCCCATCCTGCTGGGTCTGACCAAGGCCAGCCTGTCCACGGAGTCCTTCATCTCCGCGGCCTCCTTCCAGGAGACCACGCGCGTCCTCACCGAGGCCGCCATGGAGGGCAAGCTGGACAAGCTCGAGGGGCTCAAGGAGAACCTCATCGTCGGCCGCCTGATCCCGGCCGGCACCGGCCTGGCCTACCACGAGATGCGCCGGGCCGAGGAAGCCGAAGCGGCCGAGCCCGCCGAGGCCGCCGCTGGCGAGGAGGCCGGCGAGGCCTCCCCGGCCGGGGCGCAGTGGGCCTGATCCCGGCGGACGCCGGGGAACCTACCGGTTCGGACCGGGTCTGACCGTTGTCCGCGCGGGCCGGCGTTTATCGTCGGCCCGCGTCTTGACAGGCCCAGGCCCCCGGACTACAATTCTTCGCTTTCCCGTGACGGGCCGGAGGATTCGGCCTGTCATTTATTTTGAAGGGAGCAAGCCGCATGCCGACCATCAACCAGCTCGTGCGCAAACGGCGCAAGAAGGTTGAGGAGAAGAGCAACACGCCCGCGCTGGACGCCTGTCCTCAGCGCCGGGGGGTGTGCACCCGGGTCTACACCGCCACGCCCAAGAAGCCGAACTCGGCGCTGCGGAAGGTGGCCCGTGTCCGGCTCACCAACGGCAAGGAGGTGAGCACCTACATCCCCGGCGAGGGCCACAACCTGCAGGAGCACTCCGTGGTCCTGGTGCGCGGTGGCCGGGTCAAGGATCTGCCGGGTGTTCGCTATCACGTGGTGCGCGGCGCCCTGGATACCTCCGGCGTCAATGACCGCCGTCAGGGCCGCTCCAAGTACGGGACCCGCCGGCCCAAGTAGGGGCGGCAGAAGCGAGGGAAAGGCGCGATGCCCAGGAGACGTGAGGTACCGAAGCGCGAGGTGCTGCCGGATCCCAAGTACGGGTCCAAGACGGTGGCCAAGTTCGTCAACCAGCTCATGCGCGACGGCAAGAAGAGCACCGCCGAGCGCATCATCTACGGCGCCTTCGATCGGATTCGCGACGCCCGCGGCGAGGACCCGGTGGAGGTGTTCGAGAGCGCGCTGGAGAACATCCGTCCGGTGGTCGAGGTGAAGAGCCGCCGCGTGGGTGGCGCCACCTATCAGGTGCCGGTGGAGGTGCGGCCGCAGCGGCGCACCGCCCTGGCCATGCGCTGGCTGGTGCAGTACGCCCGGCAGCGCAGCGAGAAGTCCATGACCGAGCGCCTGGCCGGCGAGCTGCAGGAAGCCGCCGACGGCCGCGGCGGCTCGGTGCGCAAGCGCGAAGAGACGCACAAGATGGCCGAGGCGAACAAGGCCTTCGCCCACTACCGCTGGTAGTCGCTGGTTAAAACCACCGCTGGTTGAACCTGCGGTTCTGCCGTCCGCCCCGGTTGGAAGGGCGGGCCTCTCCCCCGGCCGAGCGCCGGACGGAGGGCAGGATCCGCTAGCTTTCGAGTTGGCGGATTTGTTTTTTTTCGCCGAGGCGGTCCGATGGGCCCTGGCTGGCGCAGCCGCCTGGCGTTTTCTCTCCCGCCGCCCTCGGGGCGGACGGATCAGGAATTCTCACCGTCGAAGGACGAAGAGGCAGCGGTCGTGGCTAGGAAAACTCCCATCGAGCGGTACCGGAATATCGGCATTGCCGCGCACATCGACGCCGGCAAGACCACCGCTACCGAGCGCATCCTGTTCTACACCGGTATCTCCCACAAGATCGGCGAGGTCCATGACGGCGCGGCCGTGATGGACTGGATGGAGCAGGAGCAGGAGCGCGGCATCACCATCACCTCGGCCGCGACCACCTGCTTCTGGCAGGGGATGGAGAAGCAGTTCCCCGAGCACCGCATCAACATCATCGACACCCCGGGCCACGTGGACTTCACCATCGAGGTGGAGCGTTCCCTGCGTGTGCTCGACGGCGCCATCGCGGTGTTCTGCGCGGTGGGCGGTGTGGAGCCCCAGTCCGAGACGGTGTGGCGCCAGGCCAACAAGTACGAAGTGCCGCGCATGGCGTTCGTCAACAAGATGGACCGCATGGGCGCCGATTTCTTCAACGTCATGCAGGAGATGCGTGACAACCTGGGTGCCCGCCCGGTGGCGGTGACCCTGCCCATCGGTGCCGGCGAGGACTTCGAGGGCGTGATCGATCTGCTGCGGATGAAGGCCATCCACTGGGACATGGAGAACATGGGGGCCAACTTCACCGAGAGCGAGATCCCCGCCGACCTCCAGGAGCAGGCCCAGGAATACCGCGAGGCCCTGCTCGAGGCGGCCGCCGAGGCCGACGAGGACCTCATGGAGAAGTACCTTGACGCCGGCGACCTGGATTACGAGGAGGTGGTCAGCGGTATCCGCAAGGGCTGCCTGAGCCTGGAGATCGTTCCCACCTATTGCGGCACCGCCTTCAAGAACAAGGGCATCCAGGCCGTCCTCGACGGCGTCATCCAGTTCCTGCCCAGCCCCATCGACATCTCCGCCATCCAGGGCGAGAACCCCGATTCCGGCGAGCCGGACGAGCGCCATCCCAACGATGACGAGCCCTTCTCCGCGCTGGCGTTCAAGGTGACCACCGACCCCTACGCCGGTCAGCTCACCTTCATGCGGGTCTACTCCGGCCACCTGGCCGCGGGCTCCAGCGTCTCCAACCCGACCAAGAACAAGAAGGAGCGGGTGGGGCGGCTGCTGCAGATGCACTCCAACGAGCGGCGCGAGATCGACGAGGTGTTCGCCGGCGACATCTTCGCCGCGGTGGGCATGAAGAACACCGCCACCGGCGAGACCCTGTGCGATCCCAAGCAGCCCATCATCCTGGAGCGCATGGAGTTCCCCGAGCCGGTGATCTCCGTGGCCATCGAGCCCAAGTCCAAGGCCGACCAGGAGAAGCTGGGCACGGCGCTGGCCAAGCTGGCCCAGGAGGACCCCTCCTTCCAGGTGCGCACCGACGAGGAGAGCGGCCAGACCATCATCTCCGGCATGGGCGAGCTGCACCTGGAGGTGATCGTCGATCGCCTCAAGCGCGAGTTCAGCGTCGAGGCCAACGTCGGCCAGCCGCAGGTGGCCTACCGCGAGACCATCCGCGCCACGGTCGAGCAGGAAGGCAAGTTCATCCGCCAGTCCGGCGGCCGCGGCCAGTACGGTCATGTGTTCGTGCGCCTCGAGCCCAACGAGGTGGGCGCCGGCTACGAGTTCGTCGACAACATCGTCGGCGGCGTGGTGCCGCGCGAGTACATCAACTCGGTGAACCAGGGCATCCGCGAGGCGCTGGAGAACGGCGTGCTCGCCGGCTATCCCATGGTGGACGTCAAGGCCACCCTCTACGACGGCTCCTACCACGACGTGGACTCCTCCGAGGCGGCGTTCAAGATCGCCGGCTCGCAGGCGGTGCAGGAAGGCGCCCGCAAGGCCCAGGCGGTACTGCTCGAGCCCATGATGGACGTGGAGGTGGTCTGCCCCGAGGAGTTCATGGGCGACGTCATCGGCGACCTCAACAGCCGCCGCGGCAACGTCGGCGCCATGGAGGACAGCGCCACCGGCAAGGTCATCGAGGCCGAGGTGCCGCTGGCCGAGATGTTCGGCTACGCCACCACCCTGCGCTCGCTGACCCAGGGCCGCGCCAGCTACACCATGCAGCCCAGCAAGTACGCCGAGGTGCCCAAAAGCGTCTCCGAAGAGATCATCCAGAAGGCCCACGGCTGACCATTCCGCACCGCCGCCCGGGGGATCCGGGGGCGCGAAGCGAAACCGCTTGAGGGGAGGGACGTACCATGTCCAAGGAGAAGTTTGAGCGTACCAAGCCGCACGTCAACGTGGGCACCATCGGCCACGTGGACCACGGCAAGACCACGCTGACGGCAGCCATGACCAAGGTGCTGTCCAGCTCCTATGGCGGCGAGAG
>DATFLO010000091.1:0-8472 GCA_035267605.1 Gammaproteobacteria bacterium | reverse complement strand
GGGGGACCGCCGGGAAACGGCCAAGTCTACCGCCTGCCCCGGGCCCCCACAATCAGGGGGCGTAGCCGAAGCGCCCGAGCAGCTCGGCGTGCTCCGCCGCCACCCGGCGCAGCTCGGGGTCGCGCCGGTAGGCGAAGGCGCGGTCGGGGTCGAGGCGCCCGGCCAGGCGCTCGATGTCCGCGGCCTCCCGGTCCAGGCCGCAGAAGGCGGCCAGGCGCTCGAGCTCGGGGCCGGGGTCCTGCAGCAGGGTCTCGTAGCGCAGGGACAGGGCGCGCCCGCCCAGGGCTTCGCTCTGCCGCCGGCCCTCGGCGATGTATTCGCCCCACAGCGCCAGCGCCCCCTCGCGACTGGCCAGGCGCGGCGTGTCCAGCAGCTCGCCGCGCTTGGGGGTCAGCCGATAGAGCCAGCGCCGCTGTCGGAAGTGGCGGCGCGAGCGCTCGATGGCGCGCGCCCGGCGGGTCACCAGGCTCTCGGCCACGTCCATGCCGTGGCGCTCGACGTGGACCACGCGCGCCTCCGGGAACAGCTCCAGCCACAGCGGCAGGGTGAAGGTGGTGCGGGGGTCCTTCCAGCCCCACGGGCCGTCGGGTGCGCCGAGCAGGCCGCGCGCCCCCCAGAAGCCGGCGCTGCGCGGCGGGCGCAGGCTGGCGCGCAGGTAGTCGGCGGCCAGGGTGCGGCCCGGGGGGTCGGCCAGGACATCGGCGAAGCCCAGCGGCCGCGCCCACGAGCCCCCGCCCTGGGCCAGCAGCCAGCGGTTGAGGCGGCGGAAGAACAGGGCCTCGTGGTTGCGCCCCGGGCGCCGCCCCATGTAGACCCCGGCGCGCGCCAGCAGCCCCGCCACCAGGGTGGTGCCGGAGCGGTGCATGCCGATGACGATGATGGGTGCCTGGCGCATGGGCGGAGGGAGCCGTATCGTGGGGCCTGCGGCGTGGAGTGGCGGCCAAGGTATACCGAACCGCCCCCGCGGATCCACCCCCGCGCCCGGTTGACCTGATTCGCCGGACGGCCGATCCTTAGGCGGCCGATTCCGCCCCTGCATCGGTCGGGCCGTGCGGCCGGACGGGGGCCCGATCCTGGGAGCCAAGGGGAGAACTGCGGTGTGGAGCTTTCGGCCTAAGCGCGTGCTGGTAACCGGGGGGGCGGGCTTTCTGGGCTCCCACCTGTGCGACGCCCTTGTCGAGCGGGGCTACGATGTGCTGTGCCTGGACAATTTCTACACCGGGGACAAGGCCAACGTCGCCCACCTGTTCGGCCATCCCCGCTTCGAGCTGATCCGGCACGATGTGACCTTCCCGCTGTATGTGGAGGTGGACGAGATCTACAACCTGGCCTGTCCGGCCTCGCCCATCCACTATCAGCACGACCCGGTCCAGACCACCAAGACCAGCGTCCACGGCGCCATCAACATGCTCGGGCTGGCCAAGCGGCTGGGGGCGAAGATCCTGCAGGCCTCCACCAGCGAGGTCTACGGCGATCCGGAGGTGCATCCCCAGAGCGAGGACTACCGCGGCCACGTCAATCCCATCGGCCCGCGCTCCTGCTACGACGAGGGCAAGCGCTGCGCCGAGACCCTGTTCTTCGACTACTGGCGCCAGCATCGGCTGCGCATCAAGGTGGCCCGCATCTTCAACACCTACGGGCCGCGCATGCATCCCAACGACGGCCGGGTGGTCTCCAACTTCGTCATGCAGGCCCTCAACGGCCAGAAGCTGACCATCTACGGCGACGGCAGCCAGAGCCGCTCGTTCTGCTACGTGGACGATCTGGTCGTCGGCCTGATCGGGCTCATGGAGACCGACGACGAGGTCACCGGACCGGTCAACCTGGGCAATCCCACCGAGATCACCATCCGCGAGCTGGCCGAACGGGTCGCCGGTCACGTGGGCGTGTCCTTCGAGGCCGAGCCGCGGCCCATGCCCGAGGACGACCCCCTGCAGCGCCAGCCGGACATCACCCTGGCCGGCCAGCTGCTCGGCTGGGCGCCCCGGGTGGCTTTCGAGGACGGCATCGGCCCCACCATCGAGTACTTCCGCGGGCGCATGGCCGAGCAGGCGGGCGGGGCGTAGGCCGGACCGGCCCACCACAGAGGACAGCGGCGGCAGCCATGGCCAATCCGGATATCGTGATCTTCGGGGATTTCAGCGCCGAGGGCGGCATCCAGCGGTGTCTGGTGAACATCATCCCGGCCTGGCTGGAGGCCGGCTACCGGGTGCAGCTGGTGGGCTATCGCGACGCCGTCCGCTTCTACCCCGACGAGCTCCCCGCCGCCGTCGAGCTCCACCACCTGGGTACGCGCGCCCGCCTGTCCACCCTGTGGCGGCTTTGGCGGTACCTGCGCCGGCACCGGCCGCGCGCCGTGCTGGCCACCAATCACCTGGACAACCTGCTGATCGCGGTGGCCGGGCGCCTGCCCGGGGTGCGCTCGCGCATCGTGCTGGAGGTCCAGAACAATTTCGTCGCCTCCACCCGCGGCGGCGAGCGCAAGCGCCGCCGCAAGGTGGCGCGGGTGCGCCGCTTCTACCCCTGGGCCGACGCCATGATCACCGCCTCCCAGGGACTGGCGCGCAGCCTGCGGGAGGCCGCCGGCCTGGAGGGCCTGCCCATCCATCCCATCCACAACGCCGTCATCACCCCGTCCATCCTCGAGCGCGCCCGCGAGCCGGTGGACCATCCCTGGTTCGGCGACGGTGCCGGGCCGGTGGCCATCTATGTGGGCCGGTTCTCGCACCAGAAGGACCTGCCCACCCTGCTCGAGGCCCTCGCCGAGGTTCGGCGGCAGCGCCCCCTGCGCCTGATCATGGTGGGCAAGGGGTCGCAGGAGCAGGCCCTGCGGGCACGGGCCGCGGAGCTGGGGATCGCGGATGCGGTGGACATGCCCGGGCACGTGGCCAACCCCTACGCCTGGATGGCGCGCGCCGACCTGTTCGTGCTGTCCTCGGCCTGGGAGGGCTTCGGCAACGTGGTGGCCGAGGCCCTGGCCCTGGGCGTGCCGGTGGTGTCCACCGACTGTCCCAGCGGTCCGGCGGAGATCCTGGAGCAAGGGCGCTACGGCCGCCTGGTGCCGGTGGGTGACGCGCCGGCCCTGGCCGCGGCCGTGCTGGGCACCCTGGATGAGCCGCTGACCTACGACCCGGCCGAGGCCGCCCGGCGCTTCACCTCGGCGTACGTGGCCGAGCGCTACCTGGAGGTGCTGCTGACCGACGATCGGTCCGGAAACCCGTCGCAATACCGGGGACCGGAGTGACCGCGGGCGGCTCCGGGCCCCGCGTGGCCATCCTCGCCCCCCTCAAGGAGTGGGGCGGCATCGAGGGCAAGCTGGTCACCCTCGGCCGCGAGTTCCTGCGCCGTGGTGTGGTGCCCGAGCTGGTGCGCATCCGCGGCGGCGCCGTGCCGTACCCCGAGCGCATGCCCGAGGGCTTCCGCGTCACCGAGCTGCGCACCCGCTCCAAGTGGGACGGCGTGCCCAGGGTAGCGGCCTACCTTCGGCGCAGCCGGCCCGACGCGGTGCTGACGGTGAAGGACCACTCGGCCCAGGTGGCGATCCTGGCCCGGGCGCTGGCGCGGGTGAGGGTGCCGGTGTACATCAAGGCCACCAACACCCTCAGCGTGGTGGCCCGGCGGCCCCTCCAGCGGCTCATGATCCGCTGGCTCTATCCGCGCGCCGACCGCATCATCGCCATCAGCGAAGGCGTCGCCGATGACCTGTGCCAGCGCTTCGGCGTGCCGCGGGAGCGGGTGGCGGTGATCTACAACCCGGCGGTGACCGAGGATTTCCCCGAGCGGGTGCGCGCCGGCGCCGATCATCCCTGGCTGGACGGCGGCGGCATCCCGGTGATCGTCGGGGCGGGGCGGCTGACCCGGCAGAAGGATTTCGCCACCCTCATCGAGGCCTTCGCCCGGCTGCGGGCGAGTCGCCCGGCGCGCCTGATCGTGTTCGGCGAAGGGCCGGAGCGGGCGGCGCTCGAGGCGCGTGCCGCGGAGCTCGGCGTCGCCAAAGACGTGGACCTGCCGGGCCGGGTGGCCGACCTGCTGCCCTCCGTGGCCCGGGCCGATGTGTTCGCCCTGTCCTCGCGCTACGAGGGGCTGGGCAATGTCCTGATCGAGGCGCTGGCCGCCGGCACCCCGGCGGTGTCCACCGACTGCCCGCACGGCCCGGGCGAGATCCTCGATCACGGCCGCTACGGCCGGCTGGTGCCCGTTGGGGATGCCGCCGCCCTGGCCGGGGCCCTGGCCGCCACCCTGGACAGCCCGCCCGCGGCGGAGCTCCTGGCGGGGGCGGTGGACCGCTTCCGGGCGGGACCGGTGGCCGAGCAGTACCTGGCGGTCATGGGGCTGGCGGGGGAGCGCGCCGGAGACACCGAGGGGAGGGCGGCTTGGCCCGATTCCTGATCGACCTGACCATGTGCTTCGCCAAGGGCCAGACCGTGTTCCACGGCGGCGGCGAGTACGGCAAGGAGGCGGCCCGCTTCCTGGCGGCCAACCTGCCCGGCCATGAGGTGCTGGCCCTGATCCGCGAGGGCACCGCCGATGCCGTGGCCGCCGAGCTCGGCCCGGCGGTGGCCCTGCGCGAGGTGAGTGACGGTCCCATGCGCCGGTTGCCGGCGGATCTGGACGACGCTGCCGATACCCTGTTCCTGCCCCTGCCCGGCAAGTTCCTGAAGGGCCAGGGCGGCGCCGCCCGTCCGCGGATCGTGGCGGTGGAGCACGATCTGCGCGCCTTCGACGCCGCCCACGGCATCAGCGACCGCCTGTGCCATCCGCTGCTGGCGCCGTTCTGGCGGCGGCTGGCCTGCGCCTATGCCGCCCTGCGCCGGCGCAAGCGGGTGCGCTGGGCCACCGCCAAGACCCGCCCTCGCTACGACGCCCTGCGCGAAGGCGATCGGGTGGTCGCCCCCTCGCGCTACACCCAGTACGCCGTGTACCTGAATCTGGACCGCATCGCCCCGGGGCGGGAAGCCCGATTCCGCGACCGGCTGGAGCTGCTGCCGCCGCTGTCGCCTTTTGTCGATGAGGCGGCCCCCGGCGAGGGGGGTGGTGAGCGCCGGGGCATCCTCATGCTCGGCGCCAACCGCGCGGTGAAGAACGCCGACCGCTTCCTGGAGGGGCTGCGCCGTCACGCCCCGGCCCGGGAGGCGGCCAACCGCGAGGGCATCGACCTGGTGGGCGCCGACGGCGAGGTGGCCGAGGCCTTCCAGCGCCGCCACGGCGCCGAGCTGACCCTGCGCTGCCACCCCTATGTGGAGGCCGGGCGGCTGCAGGCGCTCATCGCCGGGGCCCGGCTGCTGGCCTACCCGTCCCTGGCCGAGGGCTACGGCATGCCGCCGGTGGAGGCCTTCCGCCTGGGTACGCCGGTGCTGGCCGGGGCGGTCACCGCCGTCCCCGAGGTGGTGGGGGGCGCCGCCCTGCTGGCCGACCCCCTGGACGGCTCGGAGATGGCCAACAAGGCCCTGCAGCTGCTGGATGACCCGGAGCTGTGGCGGGCCAAGGCCGACCAGGGCCGCGAGCGCTTCCGCGAGCTGAAGGCGGACACCCTGCGCCGCTGGGAGCGCTTCGCCCGGGACATGGACCGGCTCCCAACGGAGAAGGCCGCCCCGGAGGGAGCGTCATGAGCACGGGCAGGCCCATGGGCGGCGGGGATTACGCGGCCTGGAAGGGCTGGCACGCCCCTTTCCGGGTATCCGAAAAGCAGCGCCGGTACTTCGCCGGCGAGATCGGCCGCGACCGGGTCCGGGGCCGGAAGGTGCTCGAGATCGGCTTCGGCGAGGGCGGCTTCATGGCCTGGTGCCGGGACAACGGTGCCGAGGTCTACGGCATCGAGACCCTCCCCGGGCTGGTCGATGCGGGCCGGGAGCAGGGGTTCCAGACCTTCCTCGAGGAAGCATTTCCGTGGCAGGAGCATGCAGGCACCTTCGATCTGGTGGTGGCCCTGGATGTGCTGGAGCACCTGGACCTGGACGGTGTGGACCGGCTGCTTGGCCGGCTATCGGCCGCCGCCGCCCCCGGCGGCCTTCAGATCTTCCGCTTCCCCAACGGCCAGTCCCCGTTCGGGCGCATCTTCCAGTACGGCGACGTCACTCACCAGAGCGTGCTGTCGGGGCCGATCCTGGGGCAGCTTTGCCAGGACTCGGAGCTGAGGCTGGTGGAGGCCAAAAAGCCCTTCTTCCCGATCGTGGACCGGCCGCTCGGGCGCAGCCCCCTTCGCCCCCTTCGCCGACTGGCGGACGCCCTGCTCGAGCGCTTGCTGCTGTGGGGGGTGGCCCGGGGACTGGGCATCCGCAAGTATGTGCTGTCGCCCATCGTGGTGGTCATCCTCGAGAAGGGCGAAGAGGAGTAGGGGCGCCCTTGTACGGAAGGCCGGGACCCGCGATACTCCGGGCTCCCGATGAACCCGCGCCGCGCAACCGGATCCGCTCATGACCGATTCCGCCACCCACCGCCGGCCCGACCTGGCCGTCCTCGTCTCCGAGCTGGGCAAGGGGGGCATGGGCAAGATGCGCATCCAGCTCATCAACGCCCTGGTTGCGCGCGGCCTGACGGTGGACCTGCTGTTCGCCAAGGAGCTGTCCGAATACAGCACCGCCGACCTGGACCCGCGGGTGCGGGTGGTGCGGCTGCGCACCACCAACGCCCTCACCGGCGTGCCCCAGCTGGCGGCCTATCTGCGCCGCAGCCGGCCCACCGCCCTGCTGACCCAGCGTATCCGGGTCAACATCCTGGCCCACCGGGCCAGGGCCGTGGCGCGGGTTCCGGTGCGGGTCTACGCCACCATCAACACCCACGTCTCGCGCGCCCTGGAGAACCGGTCCGAACGCGAGCGCCGGGCCAGACTGGGCAAGATCCGGCGCTACTTCCCGCGCAACGACGGTCTGATCGGGGTGTCCCGCGGGGTGGCCGACGACTTCGCCGATCTCCTGGGCTGGCCGCGCGAGTCCATCGACGTGGCGCCCAATCCGGTGATCAAGCCGGAGCTGGACGAGCTGGCTGCGGCGCCCGTGGATCATCCCTGGTTCCAGCCCGGGGAGCCGCCGGTGGTGCTGGGCGTCGGCCGCCTCACCACCCAGAAGTATTTCCCCGACCTGATCCGGGCCTTCGCCCGCCTGCGCGAGCGCCACGAGGCGCGCCTGGTGATCCTGGGCAAGGGACCGCGCCGCGACGAAATCGAGGCCGCCGCCCGCGACGCGGGCATCGAGGCCGATTTCGACCTGCCGGGGTTCGTCGCCAACCCCTACGCCTACATGGCGCGCAGCCGCATGTTCGTGCTGTCCTCGGGCTGGGAGGGCTCGCCCAACGTGCTGGTGGAGGCCATGGCGGTGGGGACGGCGGTGGTGGCTACCGACTGCCCGAGCGGGCCGCGGGAGATCCTGGAAGGGGGGCGGCTGGCGCCGCTGGTGCCGGTGGGCGACCCCGAGGCGCTGGCCGAGGCCATGGAGCGGGTCTGGAACGATCCGCCCGATCCCGAGGTCCTGCGGGCAAGCGCCCGCGAGCGCTATTCGCCGGACCGCAGCGCCGAGGCCTTCATGCGCGCCATGGGGCTGGCGGGCTAGCCGTCCTCGGCCCCGTCGGCAGCGGGCTCGTCGTAGTAGAAGCGGTAGAGCGGGTCGAGGCGCTCGCGGATGAGCCGGTTGATGTAATCGATCTCGGTCGGCTCGAGGTGGTCGGCGTAGCCGCCGATGCGCCCCTCGCGGGTCTTGTAGGTGGCCTCGTCGCCGGCGTCGCGCGGGGCCAGGCGCTTGCTGCCGAGGCTGTTGGTGGCCTCCATTTGCCGCATGTTGTCGAAGCGGCAGAACTCTACCGCCCGGTGCACCGCCTCGTCGCCCACCGAGGCCAGCCCCAGGAAGTCGAGGACCCGGCGCAGCTGGCCCTCGGCATCGGCCTGCAGGTCCTCGTAGGTGACCAGCAGGAAGTCCTCGGGCACGCGGCGGTTCTGCGCCCAGATGTTGTAGAAGGCGATGTTGGTCTCGACGCTGCCGACCGGCTCGTACACGTAGTCGCGCAGGCTGCCCTGGTAGTTGACGTTGCGCTTGGTCTTCTGGAAGTAGGAGGAGACCGTGACGTCGCGCGGATCGCGCACCAGGAAGATAACCTTCTTGCCGGCGTAGCGGGATTTGTCCGTTTCCAGCTCCGCCACCCGCTTGAACTCCGGGCCGCCGTCGTGGTGCGGCAGGATGAAGGGCAGGCCGCGCACCTTGCGCGTGTAGCGGTAGGGCCGCAGGGGGTCGACGCCGGTGACCCCGTAGTGCTCCTCGATCGCCTTGGAGATCATGAGCACCAGCCAGGTCCGCCCGCACTTGGGGAAGGAGATCAGGTGGACGTCGGCGCGGCGCTGGAGACGCTTGCGCCGCAGGCGCTTGCGGAATTCCTTGAGCATCGGGGGAGGCCGGGGCTCCTGTCGGGGATGGGGAGCGTCGGGATCGTCCGTTCGGGAGCGTCCGGGATCATCGGGCGCGCCGGACTGGCCGGCAGTCTATCAGC
>DATFLO010000090.1:0-2219 GCA_035267605.1 Gammaproteobacteria bacterium | reverse complement strand
CCGGCCACGGTCTCGGCGGCCTCCAGGGCCACCTCCACCATGCGCGAGTAGGCGATGAGGGTGAAGTCGGCGCCCTCCCGGCGCACCGCGGCGGCGTGCATGGGCGGTGGCGCGGCGCCGTCGTCGAAGGGGCCGGAGCGGAAGTACAGCAGCTCGTGCTCGAGCACCACCACCGGATCCTCGGCGGCGATGGCCTGGGTCAGCTGGTGGTAGTGGTCCTGCACCGTGGCCGGCGCCACCAGACGCAGGCCGGGCACGTTCATCAGGGTGTGCTCCAGGCGCTGGGAGTGCTGCGCCGCCAGCTGGCGGGCCACGCCGCCGGGCACGCGCACCACCAGCGGCACGCTCAGCTGGCCGCCGGACATGTAGCGCATCTTGGCGGCCATGTTGATGATGGCGTCCAGCGCCAGCAGGGCGAAGTTGACCGTCATGATCTCGATCACCGGCCGCGCCCCCACCATGGCGGCGCCCACGCCGATGCCGGTGAAGCTGTTCTCGCTGATGGGGGCGTCGCGCACCCGCCACTGGCCGTACTTGGCGTACAAGCCCTGGGTGACCCGGTAGTTGCCGCCGTACAGGCCCACGTCCTCGCCCATGACGAAGACCGCGTCGTCGGCGGTCAGCGCCCGGTCCAGGGCCAGGTTGAGGGCCTGCCAGGCCTGCAGCTCGGCGGCCGGCTCCACCGGGGCGAGCAGGCCGGCGTTGGTGTTGTCGCCCTTGCGCTCGCTCATGGCTGTCCCCGGTAGAGGTTGAGGGGCTGGTGGTAGACATCGGCCTGCAGGTCCTGCGGCGGCGGGCTGTCGGCGGCGAAGGTCACCGCCGACTGCACCGCCGCGCGCGCCTGCTCCTCCATTCGGTCCGCCTCCGCCTCGTCCACCCAGCATTCAGAGGCTGCTCGCTTGCGGAAGGTCAGCAGCGGGTCCCGGGCGCGCAGCTCGCTGAGCTCCAGGGCCGAGCGGTAGGCGCCGGGGTCGGACATGGAGTGGCCGCGGTAGCGGTAGGTCTCGCACTCCAGCAGGAAGGGGCCGTTGCCTTCGCGCACATGCTGCAGGGCGTGGCGGGTGGCGTCGTACACGGCGAGGACGTCCATGCCGTCCACCCGCTCGGCCTCGATGCCGTAGCCGCAGGCGCGCCTGTGCACCTCCGGAATGGCCGAGTGGCGGTGGATCTCGGTGCCGATCTGGTAGTGGTTGTTCTCGCAGATGAACACTACCGGCAGATCCCACAGCGCCACCATGTTCAGGGTCTCGTGGAAGGTCCCCTGGTTCACCGCGCCGTCGCCGAAGTAGCACAGCACCACGTCGGGGTCGCCGTTCATGCGCACCCAGTAGGCGGCCCCGGCGGCCACCGGGAAGGTCTCGCCGACGATGGCATAGCCGCCCAGGAAGCGGCGCCCGAGGTCGAACAGGTGCATGGATCCCCCAAAGCCACCGGAGCAGCCGCCGCTGCGCCCGAACAGCTCGGCCATCACCGCCTCCGGCGGGATGCCGCGCACCAGGGCGTGGACGTGCTCGCGGTAGGTGGTGACCACGTAGTCGCCGGGGTCGGCGGCGCGCAGCGAGCCCACCGCCACCGCCTCCTCGCCCGGGTACAGGTGCAGGAAGCCGGCGATGTTGCCCTCGGTGTACTGCTCCGCCGCCCGCTGCTCGAATTCGCGGGCCAGGGCCATGTCGTAGAGGAAGGTCTTGGCCAGGTCGCGGCGCATGGGATCCTCCGTAGTGCCCCGCCGGTATGGCCGGGGCTTACCCTCCCATCTAACCCCCGCACCCCGGCCCGGGCAAATGATCCGGATCAGCCTGGCTCGATCCCGTGCCCGGGCTCCGGCACGCAGAAGGCGCACCCAAACGCGCATCACCTGCTCGGCGGGAAAGCCTCAGTCAGGCGCTAGGCCATAAAATTGACAAATTTGTTCAATTAAACAGGCCTATGATAAAAACCCCACTTCCTATAATGGTTAGGCTTTTTTTGCTCCTCCAACGGCTACCGCAGCACCCATTTCCCCCGACGGTCTCCATTCGGGCATTTCCCGCTCCGGCGGTTCTTTTTAGATCCTTTTTTCGACCAACAAGGAGCAGCAATCCGTGGCACTGGATCAGACCAATCGCTACGCGGACCTAAGCCTCCGCGAAGCAGACCTCATTGCCGAGGGACAGCACGTCCTGGCTGCCTACGTCATGAAGCCCAAGGGCGGCCATGATTTCCTGGCCACCGCGGCCCAC
>DATFLO010000089.1:0-25395 GCA_035267605.1 Gammaproteobacteria bacterium | reverse complement strand
CTGGACGGCCTGGAACCGGCCCAGAGGGAGCGCATCGGCCCCGTTGAGGCCCGCCAGCGGCAGGCGGTGGCGGCGCACGGTCTCCAGGATGGGCCGGTAAAGGTCCGGGGCGATTCCCCAGAAGCCGAACCAGTCCGTGCTCACCAGGAAGCGCGGCCAGCTCGGGATCCGGCCCCGCCGCCAGTCGTCCAGGGCGCGATCGCGGCCCGAGGGGAAGGCCTCCATGCCCACCGCTACCGGGCCGCGGCCGCGCAGGCCGGTCAGGACCTGGTTCTGGACCCAGTGCTGGGCGTGGTCGTCGTGGCGCTCGCCCACCAGCACCACATCGGCGCCAGCCAGGTCGTCGATCATGCGCTGGAAGGGAACGCTGTGCCCGGTCGCCAGTCGAATGATTGAACCGCCCGCCATCGCCGCCGGGCCCGCCAGTAGTCCCAGGACGGCCCCCAGCATGGCGGCGACGGCGGCACGGCCCCGTTGAGGTGTCATGCGGATTCCTTTCCGGTATCGGTTCGGAATGGAGCCATATCGGGCTTGAATACGGGATCCGGTCGGGGCAGAATCCCGGGAGCCTGTCCGCCGTCTCGCCGCCCCACCGGGCGCACCATCGGGGACAGGCCCCATCACCATGATCCGGTAGACGGAGGCGAACGCAACCATGCCGAACACGCAAGGCTATAGCGCGGTTTCCCACACCCAGTCGGGCGCGCTGGCGCAGAACAAGGTCCTGCGCAATACCTACACGCTGCTGTCCATGACGCTGCTGTTCAGCGGCGCCACCGCCGGTCTGGCCATGGTCATGGATATGCCCTATCCCGGGCCGATCCTGACCCTGGTGGGCTACTTCGGCCTGCTGTTCCTGACCAACGCCCTGCGCAACAGCGCCTGGGGCATCGCGGCCGTGTTCGCCCTGACCGGCTTCATGGGCCTGACCCTCGGGCCCATCCTGTCCACCTACATCGCCGCCTTCAGCAACGGCTCCCAGCTCGTGCTCACCGCCTTCGGCGGCACCGGCGCCATCTTCCTGGGCCTGTCCGCCTACGCCGTGACCACCAAGAAGGACTTCAGCTTCCTGGGCGGCTTCCTCATGGTGGGCATCCTGGTGGCCTTCCTGGCGGGCCTGGGCGGCGCCATCTTCGCCATCCCCATGCTGCAGCTGGTGGTCTCCGCGGCCTTCGTACTGCTGATGTCCGGGCTCATCCTGTGGGAGACCTCGAACATCATCCACGGCGGCGAGACCAACTACATCATGGCCACCGTGTCCCTCTACGTGGCCATCTTCAACCTGTTCGTCAGCCTGCTGCAGCTGCTGGCCGCGTTCGCCGGCGAGCGGTAAAAACCTCCTTTCCGGGTATCGGGCCCCATCGGTGGATGGGGCCTTTTTTGTTACGGTGCAAGCCTTTGGTTTTAAGTTTTAAGTTTTAAGTTTTAAGTGGAATGGCAATAGGGCTTCGCCCGGGCCTTTCCTATAACCAGTAAGGAGCTTTCATTTGAAAGCCGACTTCTAACTCCCAACTGAACACTTAAAACTTAAAACTTAAAACTTAAAACTTAAAACTTAAAACTGCCTTTCCCGCTGTAGGAGTCTCCCCTTGGACATGTGGCAGCAGCTTGCCCTGGCCGCCGTCGCGGTGGCGGTGGTGGTATTCTTCGGTCCGCGCGCCAAGCGCGCGGCGGAGGAGAGCCCTTCGGGGACCGGCCAGGACTGGTGGACCTTTGCCAAGCTGATTGCCGGGGTGGTGGCCTTCATCCTGGTGATGATCCTCTTCTTGAGGCAATAGGCCCGCGCCGGTAGCCCCTACCGCCCGTCAGGAGGTCGTCATGGCCGACGAGGAGCACGTCTTCATCTACCTGAGCGCCAGCCCCTTCAAGAACCCGGAGCGTTGCGCCACGCCGTTCTACATGGCCACGGTGGCCGCCGCCACGGAGATGCGCGCGGTCATGGCCCTGCAGATGGAGGCGGTGCAGCTGCTCAAGACGGGGGTGGCGGACGACCTCACCGCCATCGAGGGCGGCAAGACGTCGCTGGCGTTCATCCGGGAAGCGGCCGAGGCCGGCGCCGAGCTCTATTGCTGCTCCGGCTCCCTGGCCGCGCAGGGGATCGGCGAGGACGAGCTGATCGAGGAATGCGCGGGGGTGGTCGGCGGCATGTGGATGCTCCAGGAGTCCCTGGAGGCCGACCTGGTGATCTCGTACTGAGGACGGCCGCCCGTCATTCGGCGGCGATGCGCTCCCGGCCGCCGAGGTAGGGGCGCAGGGCCGCCGGCACCGTCACCGAGCCGTCGGCCTCCTGGAAGTTCTCCAGGATCGCCAGCAGGGCCCGCCCGATGGCCACGCCCGAGCCGTTGAGGGTGTGCACCAGGCGCGGCTTGTCCCCCCCCTGTGCCCGGAAGCGCGCGCCCATGCGCCGGGCCTGGAAGTCGTGGCACCACGACACCGAGCTGATCTCGCGGTAGGCGTCCTGGCCCGGCAGCCAGACCTCCAGGTCATAGGTGCGCCGCGCCGAGAACCCAAGGTCCCCGGTGCACAGCTCCACCACCCGGTAGGGCAGCTCGAGGCGCTTGAGCACCTCCTCGGCGTGGCCGCACAGGGCCTCCCAGGCGGCCGGGCCCTGATCCGGATGGACCACCTGCACCAGCTCCACCTTGTCGAACTGGTGCTGTCGGATCATGCCGCGCACGTCCTTGCCGTAGGAGCCGGCCTCGCGCCGGAAGCACGGCGTCCAGGCCACATAGCGCGCCGGCAGCCGGGCCTCGTCGACGATGGAATCGCGGTGCAGGTTGGTCAGCGGCACCTCGGCGGTGGGGATGAGATAGAGGCCGTCGTCGCGGGTCCGAAACAGATCGTCACCGAACTTGGGCAGCTGACCGGTGCCCTCCAGCGTCTCGCCGCGCGCCAGCAGCGGCGGCGCGATCTCGGTGTAGCCGTGCTCTTCGACGTGCAGGTCCATCATGAACTGGCCCAGGGCCCTCGACAGCCGGGCGCCGGCACCGCGCAGCACGGTGAAGCGCGAGCCGGCCAGGCTGACGCCGGCCTCGGCATCCAGCACCCCCAGCGGCTCGCCGAGGTCCACGTGGTCCTTGGCCTCGAACGGAAACCGGCTGGGCTCGCCTACCCGCCGGATCTCGGCGTTGGCGTCCTCGTCCTCGCCGTCGGGAACCTCGGGGGCGGGGAGATTGGGCATCTCCCACAGCCAGCCGTCCAGCTCGGCGCGGGTGGCCTCGAATTCCGCCTGGGCCGCCGCCAGCTCGGTGCCGATCTCCTCGGCGCGCGCCTTGCGGGCCTGGGCCGTGTCCTCGTCGCCGGCCTTCTTGGCCTCCCCCACCTCACGCGAGACCTGCTTGCGCTCCGCCTGCAGGTCCTCCATGCGGGTCTGCTGCGCCTTGCGCCGGGACTCCAGGTCCCGCCAGCGGTCCACGTCCAGAGGGTAGCCCCGCCGGGCCAGGGCCTCGGCCACGCCCTCGGGGTCTTCGCGCAGCAGGTGGGGATCGAGCATGGGTATCCTCGGGTCGGGAAGCGGACGCCGTTTCCGGCGGGCCAAGGATAAACCAAAACGGCCCCGCGCCGGAATGATGGCCGTTCCCTCCCCGCAACCGGATGGGCCGACTGCACCCGGGATTAGGCTTTATCAGAAAACGGTGATAGGATGCCGTCCAACGTTTGATGCGGCGCGCCTCACGGCCCGCCCGGCGTACCCGCGAAGTCCTCCTTCCTGCGTGTTCTTGGCTGGTACCCCCAAACCGATGGCGATGTCGCCCACCGGGTCGATCATCGCACCCATCCCGTGCCCTAACGGCGCTCGAGCGTCCGGCGGCCACGGGTCCCTTGATCGTGATCCCGGGGACTCCGGGACCAGTCAGGAGCATTCATGTCCTTTTCCGAGCTCGGCCTTTCGGCCGACATCCTGAGCGCCGTGAGCGCCCAGGGTTACTCCGAGCCCACCCCCATCCAGGCCAGCGCCATTCCGGCGGTCCTGTCCGGCGCCGACGTCATGGCCACCGCCCAGACCGGCACCGGCAAGACCGCGGCCTTCACCCTGCCGGTTCTCCACCAGCTGAGCGAGCGCCGGGGCACCGGCAAGCCGCGCGTTCTGGTGCTCACCCCCACCCGCGAGCTGGCCGGCCAGGTGGTGGACAGCGTCGCCACCTACGGCAAGGCCATGGGCGTGCGCACCACCGCCGTCTACGGCGGCATGCCCATCGGCAAGCAGATCGGCGCCCTCAAGCGCGGCGTGGACGTGCTGGTGGCGACACCGGGCCGCCTCATCGATCACCTGGAGCGCAAGACGGTGGACCTTTCCCAGGTGGAGACGGTGGTCCTGGACGAGGCCGACCGCATGCTCGACATGGGCTTCATCAAGCCCATCGAGCGCATCCTCGGCAGCCTGCGCCCGAGCCGTCAGACCCTGCTGTTCTCGGCCACCTTCTCCGGCCCGATCCGGAAATTGGCCGAGCGCTTCCTGAATGACCCCGAGCGCATCGATATGGCTCGCCCCGGCGCCGCCACCGAGAACGTGGAGCAGTCCGCCTACTTCGTGGACGGCCACCGCAAGCGCGCCCTGCTCACCCACCTCATGAGCGAGGAGGAGTGGGGCCAGGTTCTCGTCTTCACCCGCACCAAGCGCGGCGCCGACAAGCTGGCCGAGCAGCTCGAGCGCGACGGCATCCGCTCCACCGCCATCCACGGCGACAAGCCCCAGGGCGCCCGCACCAAGGCCCTGTCGGCCTTCAAGCGGAACTCGGTGCAGGCCCTGGTGGCCACCGACGTGGCCGCGCGCGGCCTCGATATCGACAAGCTGCCCCACGTGGTCAACTTCGACCTGCCCGACAACGCCGACGACTATGTCCACCGCATCGGCCGCACCGGCCGCGCCGGTGCCCAGGGCCGGGCGGTGTCGCTGGTCAGCGGCGACGAGCGGCGCCAGCTTTCCGCCATCGAGCGCCTGGTCAAGGAGCGCATCCCCGCCACCACCCACGACGCCTTCGCCCCGACCCAGACCGGCGGCAGCCGCTCCGGCAAGGGCCGGCCCGGCGGCAACGGCGGCGGCCGGGGCCGCAACAACGGCGGCGGCAACCGGGGCCAGCGCCCCAACCGCTAAACCGCCTCGCGCCCGTTACCAAGCCCCCGGCTGCACCGGGGGCTTTTTTGCGTCGCGCCGACTCCGTATCCTCGTGTTCGCGTTGCGAGCCTCGCGGAATCCCATGGACGACCTGCCCATCGACAGCCTGAAGGACGACTTCCGGGCCGCCCTGGCGGACGGCCACGTGGTGGTGGAGGCCCCCACCGGCAGTGGCAAGTCCACGCGCCTGCCGCTTTGGTGCGCCGAGGACGGCCCGGTGCTGGTCATCGAACCACGGCGCATGGCGGCGCGCTCCCTCGCCCGCTACGTGGCCGACCTGGACGGCTCCGCGGTGGGCGAGCGCGTGGGCTACGCGGTGCGCTTCGAGGCCCGGGTGGGGGCAGCCACCGAGATCGCCTTCGTCACCCCCGGCGTGGCGCTGCGCTGGCTGGCCCGGGACGGCCTGTCGGGCTACGCCACGGTGGTCCTGGACGAGTTCCATGAGCGCCGCTGGGACACCGACCTGCTCGCCGCCCTGCTCAGGCATGGGGGCAGCCACCACCTGGTCATCACCTCGGCCACCGTAGAGGGGCCGCGCCTCGCCCGCTATCTGGGAGGCACCCGCCTGGCCGCCGAGGGCCGTTCCTTCGCGGTGGACACGGCATACGCCGGCGAGCCCTCCCTGCCGTCCCCTCGCGACCTGGACCAGCGCGTGGCCGCCGCCGTGCGGTCGATGCTCAAGGAGACCGATGTCGGCGACCTCCTGGTGTTCCTGCCCGGGCGCGGCGAGATCCGCGCCGCCCAGCGCGCCCTCGCCGACCTCGACGCCGAGGTGCTGCCCCTGCACGCCGGCACCGACCCCGGCATCCAGGACCGGGCCCTGCGCCCCGCCGATCACAGGCGGGTGATCCTGGCCACCAACGTGGCCGAGACCTCGCTCACCCTGCCGGGGGTGCGGGCGGTGATCGATTCCGGCCTGGAGCGTCGCAGCCACCACCGCGGCGGGCGCACGGTGCTGGGCCTGCAGGCGGTTTCGCAGGCGGCCGCCGACCAGCGCGCCGGCCGCGCGGGGCGCGTCGGCCCGGGCCGCTGCCTGCGCCTGTGGGCGCGCGAGGCCCGGCTGGAGGCCCACACCCCGCCGGAGGTGGCACGCGAGGAGCTGGACGACCTGGTTCTGGCGGCAGCGGCCAGCGGCGTCCCGGTGAGCGCCCTGGCCTTTCCCGACCCCCTGCCGGGGCATGCGCTGGAGCGCGCCTGGAACCGCCTGCGGGGGATGGAGGCCATCGATGCCGGCGGCCTGCTCACCGACCACGGCCGCCGCCTGTTCCCCCTGCCCCTGGATCCGCTGCTGGCCCACCTGATCACCGCCATGCCGGATACCGCGACCACCGCGGCCATGGCCGACCTGGCGGCGGCCCTCACCGTGGGCCATCCGCTGCTGGCTCCCATCCGCAAGGAAGAGGCCGGCGAGGCCCTGCACGATTGGGCGCCGGAGCCCGACGACGCCGCCACCCTGATCCGGCTGGTGCGGGCCAATCCGCCCGCCGCGGTGCCCATCAACAAGGCGGCGGTGGGCGAGGCTCGGCGCATTGCTGACCAGATCCGCACCGCCCTGCAGCTCCCGCCACGGGAGGCGGGGGCCGAACTGCCGCGGGAGCGCCTGCTGGCCGCAGCGGTTGCGGCCGCCCCGGAGCTGGCCTTCGTGCGCCGGGCCAAGCGGCGCGGCGCCCTGGGCAACGAGGGCAGCGAGGTGAAGCCCGCTGCGGAATCCCGCTTCCCCGACGAGGCCGAGGCGGCGGTGGTGCTCGACCAGCACGCCGTACCCGGCAAGGGCACCACCGGCACCGTGAACCTGGCCACCTGCATGGCGCCGGTGGCCCTGGAGACCCTGGCGGCCCAGGGCCTGGGCCGACTCGAGCACGGCGACCCCGAATGGGACGGCGAGCGGGTCACGGTGACCGCCCGCCGGGTCTATGCCGGCCGCACCATCGCCGCGGAGGCCCGCGAGCCCGACGGCGAGGCCCTGCGCGCCGCCCTGGCCGAGCTGATCCTGGCCGGCAAGCTGTTCAACGGGCTCGGGGAGCGCCTGCGGGAGGAGGCCGAGGCCTGGAACGTGTACGTCCTGCTGGGGTTCGGCGAAGGCAAGCCGGTGGATAACCTGCAGGCCTGGCTGCACGACCGCCTGGCCGGCCTGGGGGTGGAAACCCCTGCGGACGAGGCCCTGGTGGAGGCCGGCGACCTCGAATTCGAGGGCATCCCCGCATGGGAGCGGGCGCGCTTCGACCGCCACTATCCCCGCAGCCTCCGGCTGGAGGGGATCGAGGCGCGGGTCCACTACGAACCGCGGCGCAAGCGCGTGACCGTGGAGAAGGTGGCGGGACGGCGCACGACGGTGCCCCGGCGCAGCGAGCTGCCGGCGTGGGCCGGCTGGAGCGTACAGTATCGGGACGGCTCGCGGCTGGTGCCGGTGTCCTGATCTCGCCAGGTGGTGGGCCGCGTCTCTGGGGAGGCCCCACCGCAGGCCGATCCGGCTAGTTAGCGCTTACGTTCTCTTTTCGTTCTCAGCCGTCTCCGCCGCCGTCCCCGCCCTCGCGCCGCCTGCGCTGCAGCGACTGGATCCGGTCACGGGCACGCCCCTCCAGGCCGCGGTCGGTGGGCCGGTAGTAGCACCGCCCCGCCAGGGCGTCGGGCAGGTAGGTCTGCTCCGGGGCCACGCCGCCCTCGCGGTGGTGGTCGTACTGATAGCCCTGGCCGTAGCCCAGCCCCTTCATCAGGCGGGTGGGGGCGTTGCGGATGTGCAGCGGCACCTCGAGGCTGCCGCTGTCGGCCACGTCGGCGCTGGCCTCGTTGAAGGCGGCGTAGACGGCGTTGGATTTGGGGGCGATGGCCAGGTAGACGGCGGCCTGGGCCAGGGCCAGCTCGCCCTCGGGCGTGCCCAGGAAATCGAAGGCGGCCTTGGCGTTCAATGCGACCTCCAGCGCCCGCGGGTCGGCGTTGCCCACGTCCTCGCTGGCGATGCGCACCAGCCGCCGGGCCAGGTAGAGGGGATCGTCGCCGCCGTCGAGCATGCGCGTCAGCCAGTAGACGGCGCCGTCGGGGTCGGAGCCCCGGATGGCCTTGTGCAGGGCCGAGATCAGATCAAAGTGCTGATCGCCGGCCTTGTCGTAGCGCCGCACCCGGCCGCCCGCCACCGCCTCCACCGTGGCCCGGTCCACGCTGATCGGCCCGCCCTCCCCCGTGCCCGCGGTCTCCACCGCCAGCTCCAGGAAGGTCAGGGCGCGCCGCCCGTCGCCGTCGGCCGCGGCGGCGATCAGGGCCAGCTCGTCATCGCCGATGGTCACCTCCCAGCCGCCGAAACCGCGTTCGGCGTCGCCCAGGGCGCGCTCCAGCAGGCCGCGCAGGGCGTCGGCGGAGAGCGGCTTGAGCACGTACACGCGACAGCGGGACAGCAGCGCGGCGTTAAGCTCGAAGGAGGGGTTCTCGGTGGTGGCGCCGATGAGGGTGACGGTGCCGTCCTCCACCGCCGGCAGGAAGCCGTCGAGCTGGGCCTTGTTGAAGCGGTGCACCTCGTCCACGAACAGCACGGCCGAGCGGCCGTGCTCGTCGCGCTCGCGCCGGGCGGCCTCGATGGCGGCGCGGATGTCCTTGACCCCGGAGAAGACGGCGGAGAGCTGGTGGAAGGCGTAGCCCGTGCGCTCGGCCACAATGCGCGCCAGGGTGGTCTTGCCGGTGCCGGGCGGGCCCCACAGGACCATGGAGTGCAGGCGATCGGCCTCCACCGCGCGGCGCAGAGGCATGCCCGGCCCCAGCAGGTGCTCCTGGCCGGCGATCTCATCGAGGCTGCGGGGGCGCAGGCGGTCGGCCAGGGGGCGGCCCGGGTCGCCGCCCTCGCCCGCGAACAGGTCGCCTTCGCTCACCGCCCTACCAGTCGGAGTAGCCCACCGAGAACATCAGGAACTGGGCCGAGGTGCGGTTGTGGCCGTCGTACTCGGGCACGGCCGCCCCCTGGACGTCCTTGATGGCCTTGATGGAATAGGCGTAGGCCAGGTTGAAGCGCAGCAGGTCGCCCTCCCAGCCCGCGCCCAGCGCGATCATGTGACGATTGCCGCTGGCCGAGCGCGGGTCGAAGGTGCGGTTGTCCTTGGGCCCGGCATCGTAGGAGTAGCCGAAGCGCAAGGCCATCTTGTCGGACAGCCGGGCCACGGCGCCCAGGCGGTAGCCCACCGTATCCTTCCAGTCCTTCTCCGGCTCGCCGGGCGCGCCGGGGGCGTCCTCCAGGCCCTTGAACTGGCTCCAGCTGGTGCGCACGGCATCGAGGTGGACGGACCAGCGCAGGCTGGGGCGCCACTTGAGCCCGATGCGGGCCCGCGCCGGCAGACGGAAGCGGTTGCCGTTGAGGTTCTTGCCGTCCATGTCCAGGTCGGCGCCGGTCTTGTAGGTGGCGGCGATGGCCCAGCCCTCGCGCCAGAACATGATGCCGGCGGTTCCGCCCCAGCCGTCGCCGCTGCCGTGACGGGGGGTGGCGACCGTGGAGTAGGTGAAATCCAGGGCCCGGTAATAGTCGCCGCCCAGGGCCACCGCAACGTCGGGGCGCAGCTTGTAGGCCAGCGTCGGGTTGACGTCGATCAGGTCCAGCTCGCTGCGGGTGGCGGCGTTGGCGCTGGAGAATTCCCCGGACCAGTTGCTGTCCATGCGGAACGGCCGGTTCACCCCCAGCCCGGCGCCCCAGGAGCTCGCGGGGCCGCGGTAGGTGGCGTACAGGTCGTGGGTGTAGAACTTGGTATCCGGGCTGGTATCCGCGCTGTGGTTCTCCAGCTGGCCGTAGCGGCGCATGAACCCGGCCTCGAAATGGGTGCCCTCCTGGAAGGCCAGGGCCGACGGGTTGTAGGCCATGCTCGAAGGGTTCTCGGTGTCGGCGCCCATGGCGTTGGCCAGGCCCAGGCCGGCGGTGGACAGGCTGAAGCGCTGGAAACCGGTGGCGCCGGCTGCCGGGGCCAGCCCCAGCAGCAGCCCGGCGGCGGCCGCCAGGGCCGGGACGCCGGGCCGCCGGCCGCAAAGGATAGGCTTTGGCATCGTCGGCCTTCTAGTGGTTGGTGGCTGCGCCGCCCAGGACGTCGGTCCCGGGCGGGGGCTCGAAGCGGAATCGGTCGGCCGCCATGGGAGGATTGATGCGGATGTGCCGGAAGCGGATGCGGGTGCGATTGCCGAAGGCGTCGCCGAACTCGAAGGTCTTCACCCGCACCGGATCCGCCGCCAGACCCACGCGCGCCTTGCGGAAGCCGGCCTCCTCGGACTGCCGGGGCTCCAGGGTGACCCAGGCCAGGCCCTGGTCCATGCCCTCCTCATGCACGCGGAAGTGGCGGTCCAGGTCCCCGCCGCCGGACAGCACCATGCTGGGGGTGTGACCCATGCCGCCGCGGTAGGAGCGCACCGTCACCTGCGCCATTTCCGGGTCATAGAACTGGACCGTGTCGCCGTCGGCCACGATCAGCTGGCGGTAGGGCTTGTCGTAGTTCCAGCGGAAGTGGTCGGGCCGCTGGATCCAGACCTCACCGTGGCTGCGCTCCTGCACCTGGCCCTCGGGACCGAGCACCTCCTGGCGGAAGTCGGCCTTAAGGGCCCGGGTCTCCTGGAAGAATGCGTGCAGGCGGTCCAGCGGCTCGCCGGCGGCGGCCGGCAGGGCCGCGGCCAGGAACGCCGCGGCCACCAGCAGGCGCAGCGAGCGGGCAGGGCTCGGGTTGGTGTCGGGCAACATCCGTCCGTAGGTTGCGGTTGCGGGAATCAGGCGTCGGCCGGCGGCGGCGCAAGCACCTCGCGGCTGCCGTTGGAGCGCTGCGGTCCGACCACGCCCGACTGCTCCATGGCGTCGATCAGCCGGGCGGCCCGATTGTAGCCCACCCGCAGGCGCCTTTGCACATTGGAAATGGACGCCCGGCGGGATTCGGTGACGATGGCCACGGCCTGGTCGTAGAGGGGATCGAGCTCGGCGTCGCCGCCCTCGCCCCCCTCTCCGGAGGGGCCGCCGCCCTCCTCGCGGTCGGCCAGCACCGCCTGGTCGTATTCGGGCTCGGCGACGGCCTTGAGGTGGCTGACCACGCGCTCCACCTCGTGGTCGTCCACGAAGCAGCCGTGGACCCGCTGCGGGGTGCTGAAGGAGGCCGGGAAGAACAGCATGTCGCCCTTGCCCAGGAGCTGCTCGGCGCCGCCCTGGTCGAGGATGGTGCGGGAATCCACGCGCTGGTTCACCTGGTAGGCGATGCGGGCGGGGATGTTGGCCTTGATCAGGCCGGTGAGCACGTCCACCGACGGCCGCTGCGTCGCCAGGATGAGATGGATGCCGGCAGCCCGGGCTTTCTGGGCGAGGCGGGTGATGGACTCCTCGACCTGCTTGCCGGCCACCATCATGAGGTCGGCCAGCTCGTCCACCACCACCACGATCCAGGGCTGGGGCTCCAGGGCGTCGCCCTCGTGGATGCCGTCGGTGGAGGGCCCGCGCAGGGGATCGCCGGCGGCGGCCGCGTCCCGCACCCGCTGGTTGTAGGCGGCCAGGGAGCGCACCCCGATGTGGGCCATGAGCTGGAAGCGCCGCTCCATCTCGGCGATGCACCACTTGAAGGCGTTGGCGGCCTCGCTCATGTCGGTGACCACCGGCGCCAGCAGGTGCGGGATGCCGTCGTAGACGGACAGCTCCAGCATCTTGGGGTCCACCAGGATGAGCCGGACCTCCTCCGGGGTGGCCTTGTACACCAGCGACAGCAGCATGGCGTTGATGCCCACCGACTTGCCGGCACCGGTGGTGCCGGCCACCAGCAGGTGGGGCATGGCGCCCAGGTCGGTGACCACCGGCTGGCCGGCGATGTCGGCCCCCAGGGCCAGGGTCAGGGGCGATGCCGGGTCCCGGAACGCGCCCGATTCCAGGACCTCGCGGATGCCCACCATGTGCCGCTTGGCGCGCGGCACCTCCAGGCCCACCACCGGCTTGCCGGGGACGTTCTCCACCACGCGCACGCTGCGCACCGACAGGGACCGCGCCAGGTCCTTGGCCAGGTTGGTGACCTTGCTCACCTTGGTGCCCGGCGCCAGCTCCAGCTCGAAACGGGTCACCACCGGACCGGAGTGGTAATCCACCACCGAGGCGCTGACGTTGAAGTCGGCCAGCCGCTTCTCCAGCAGCCGGGCCTGTTCCTCCAGCCCGGCCTCGGGCTCGCCGCCGTTTTGGCGGGAAGAGGCGTCCAGGAGCTCGAGCGGCGGGAAGGGCGAATCCGCAGCGGCCCGGGCGGCCTTGCCCGGCTTGGGGGCCTTTTTCGCCCGGGGTTCGGGCTCCGGCTTGGCCTCGCGTACCGGTTCCGGGGCCGCCTCCGGCGCTGGGCCCGGGGCAGGCGCGGGGGCCGGCCGGGGATCGTCGTCCCACGGGGGGGCGTCATCGTCCGGACCGCCCGCTCGTCGTTCGGGCAGGGAGAAGGAAGGCAGGCGCAGGGCCGCCAGCCGCGGCAGCCGGAGGACGCCCCGCAGCCGCGCGCCGAGCCCGCCCAGGGCGGCGAGGGCCGCCCCGGCGCCGGCCACGAAGCGGCGGCCGATGGCCTCCAGCACCTCCAGCCAGGGCCGGCCGGTGGCGGCCACCAGGCCGGCCACCAGCAGGCCGCCCAGGACCAGGATGGTCCCGGCCACATGGAGGTAGGGGACGACCCGGTCAACCAGGAGGTGGCCCAGGATCCCGCCGGGCCCGGTCTCGCCCAGCCAGGCCGGGGCCCGGGCGGGGAGGAGCTGGAGCAGTCCCGCCAGCGCCAGCAGGGCCCCGACCAGCCCGGCCCACCGCCCGGCGGCGCGGGCGGGGCCCCAGTCGCCGTGCAGGTGGCGCAGGCCCTGCAGGGCCGCCCCCGCCACCAGGGCGTAGGCGCCGAAGCCCAGGAACCGCAGCAGGAGATCGGCCAGGTAGGCCCCCACCGGCCCGCCGGCGTTCTGGATGCGGCTGCTGGCGGCCAGGGACCAGCCGGGATCGCCGGGATCGTAGGTCAGCAGGGCCAGCAGGGCGAAGCCGACCGCCACCAGGAGGACCACCGAGCCGATTTCACGCAGGAGGGAGATGCGCATGGTAAGCGGCTAGACCAATGCGGCCCGGGAAGGGTTCCCGGGCCGGCGGGGCACGTGCGCCCTGCGTGGACGGAGGGCCTCAGGCATAGAGCCGTTCGAGCCGGTTGCGGATCTCCTCGATGAGGTCCCCGGACTGCAGGTCCAGCTTGTTGAGGAAGCCGTCGGCGCCCAGCCGCTGGGCGGTGTCCCGATCCTCCTGGCTGTCGCGGGAGGTCACCATGAACACCGGAACGCCCCGGTAGCGGTCGTCGTCGCGCAGCTTGCGCAGCAGATCGTAGCCGTCCATGCGCGGCATCTCCACGTCCGAGATGACAACGTCGGGGAAGCGCACCTCCATGCGGTCGAGGGCGTCCAGCCCGTCCACCGCCGTGTCCACCTCCATGCCCACGTTCTCCAGCACCGCCTTCTCCATCTGGCGGGCCAGGGGCGAGTCCTCCACCAACAGGACCTGCAGCCCGCGCAGCGGATCCTCGCGCTGGGCCTCGCCGCTGTGCATGGTGAGCGGGGAGGTGCGCTCCATCTCCTTGATGCCGGTGGGCTCGAGCAGCAGCTGCACGTCGCCGCCGCCGGAGATGGTGGTGCCGATCAGGCCCTGGATGGCGTGGCGGCGGAGGTAGTTGGTGACGTCCTTGACCACCGCCTGGGTCTCCTCCAGCACCTCGTTGACCACGAAGCCGATGTAACCCTCCAGGTGGCGGACCACCACCAGGCGCAGGGAGCGGGTGTCCTGAATGGTGCCGGTATCGCAGCCGAACAGCTCGGCGAGCCAGGTGGCGGGGACCTGGGTGCCCTGGTACTGGAAGAAGCGCTGTCCCCGGCTCTCGGTCAGGGCGGCCTCGTCCAGGGTCATGATGCGGTCCACCTGGTTGGCCAGCACGCCGAAGATCTCGTTGCCCACGCGGAACTTGAGCACGCGCTGCACGGCCGTGGACACGGGGATGTTGAGGGTGAAGGAGGTGCCCTCGCCCACGTCGGAGTCCACGTGGATGGAGCCGGTCATGCGCTGGACGGCGTCGCGCACGGCGTTCATGCCGATGCCGCGGCCGGAGATCTGACTGACCTCCTCCTTGGTGGAGAAGCCCGGGCGGAACAGCATCTGCAGGAGGTCGTAGGGGAGCATGTTCTCGGCCTCCGCGGCGGTCGTCACGCCGGTGCGGATGGCCGTCTCCCGGACCTTCTCGTAGTCGATGCCGCGGCCGTCGTCCTGGACGGTGATGGCCACCTCGCCGCCGATGTGCTCGGCGCTGACCCAGATGTGGCCGACCGGCTCCTTGCCGGCGGCCTTGCGCTCCTCGGGCGGCTCGATGCCGTGGGAGATGGCGTTGGTCACCAGGTGGACCATGGGCTCGAGCAGGGCGTCGACGTTCTTGCGTTCGAGCTCGATCTCGCTGCCCTGGATGTTGAGCTCCACCCGCTTCTGGAAGCGCTGGGCGAGGTCCCGGGCCGAGCGCGGCAGCACCGAAAAGATGGTGCCCAGCGGCGACACCATGAGATCCATGACGCGCTGGTGGATCTCGTCGTAGAGGGCGTGGCGGCTGGCGATGTCGTACTCGGTCTGCTGCCGGAAGCGGTTGATCTCCTGGCCGAGGCTGCTCATCTGCTGGGAGAGCTTGTCGCGCTGGGCTACCAGGGGACCAGTCTCCGGCAGGATGTTCTCGAACCACTCCCACTGGCGGCGCAGGTCCCGGAAATCGGAGACCATCTCATCCATCTCCTGGCGCCGGTCCTCCTGCGTGGCGCGGTCCATGGCCAGCCCGATGACGCCGTCGGAGAGCCGCTCCAGGCGCTCGGCACTGACGCGCAGGGTGCCCTTGGAGCTGGCCGCCTTGCGCTTGCCGGCGCCCTCGGCGGAAGCCGACCGGGCCTCCCCGGCGCCTTCCTGGGGCTGGGGCTTGGCAGCGGCCGGGGCCTCGGCGGCGGCGGTTTCGGCCGAATCTTCGGCGCTATCTTCGGCGCTCGCCTCCTCTCCGGACGCGCCGCCACCCGCCTCCAGCCGGCGCTTCCAGTCGGCCGCGGCCACCTGGGGCCGCCCCTCCTCCTGGACCTGCTCGGCCACCTCGCGCATGGCGTCATGCAGTCCGAGGAGGGCTTCGATCCCGGGCTTGCCGAGCTTCTGCCCGCGCAGCAGCGCCAGCCCGTCCTCGATGACCTGGGCCCCTTCGCCCAGGTCCGACAGCCCCAGCATGTTGGCGGACCCCTTCAGGCTGTGGGCGCGCTGGGCCATCTGGTGGAGGACGTCGTCCCCGAGCCCGCCCCGCTCCGCCTGAAGCAGGCCGTCCTGGAGCACGTTGAGGTCCTCCCGCGCCTCGGCCTGGAAGCCGTCGAGGAAGGCGGAAACGTCCATGCCCGAGCGTTTGCCCGAGGATTGCCGGGAGCCGCCGCCACCGGACAGGGCGGGAGGCTCTTCGCTCGCCGGTTCCGCCCCGCCGCCGGGCGCGCTCTCGGCTCCGGGCTGATCGCGGTCATCGGCTGCGTCCGGCTCCGGAGCGGTTTCGGCGGGGGACTCCGCTTCCCCTGCGGAGGCCGTCGCGCCGGCATCGCCCTGCACCATGCCCCAGCGCTTGAGGAGCTCCCGGGCCTGGCCGATGCGTTGGCGGTCGAGCGGCCGGGCCTCGGGCCCATCCGCCTGCTCGAGCCGCTTGCGAACCCGCCCGGCGAGGCCCTGCAGCAGCTCGCGCAGGGAGCTGGGCAGGTCCTCGGCGGCCGGGGATTCCAGGACCGCCCCGATCAGGTCCAAGGCCTCGGAGGCATCGTCCAGACCCACCTGGCGGATGGAGGTGGAGACCGACTCCAGGTCGTCCAGGAGCTGGTCACGGGCCTCCCCCTCGGCCGACTCCCCGGCCAGGAGGTGGTCCACGCGGCGGAGGACGGGCTCGGCCTCCTCGCGCAGGCCGGGCACGAACTGGGTCCAGTCCATGGCGGAGAGCGCCTCCGGCGCATCGCTCTCGGCCCCCGCCCCGACCGACGGCTCCCCTTCTCCCGCGGCGGCCGGCTCGGCCGGGGCGGGCGACTCCTCGACCGCCTCCTGGGGCTCGGCGGTCTCCCCGAAGGTCTCTTCCTCCTCCGGCAAGGAGTCGGCCTCGGCGATTGCCTGCTCCAGACCGGCGTCCAGGGCCGCCCCGTCCTCGTCGCCGGCCAGCTCCGGGTCGGCCGGGTCCGCCCCGCCCCCGGAATCCGCATCGGGGCCGGCCCCGTCTTCGGGCCCGGCAGCGCTCGCCAGCTCCGCTTCCTGGTCGGGCACCGCTTCCTCGGGCGCGCCGTCGTCAACGGCCTCTTCCCCGGCGGCAGCCGGGTCCCCTGCCTCTGCAACGGCCTCTTCCCCGGCGGCAGCCGGGTCCTCGGCCTCGGCGGAATCCAGGCCTTCCAGCCGGTCCCGCAGGCCGTCGGGATCCAGCTGCTCCGCCTCGGGGTCGTCGGCCTCCCGGATGCGGGTTCGCAGCCCGTCGAGCAGCTCGAACATGAAGTTCATGTGGGCCTGGTCGGGCACGGCGGCGCCGTCCCGCAGGTAGGCGAAGGTATCCTCGAGGACGTGAGCGCTCTCGCCGATGTCCCGGAGCTGGAGCATGTTGGCCGAGCCCTTCACCGAGTGGGCGTCGCGGCGCAGCTTCTCCAGCTGGTCGGCGTCCATCTGGCCCTGCTCCAGGTCCACCAGGGTGGATTCGATGGCCTGAAGCCGTTCCTCGGCCTCCTCCTGGAAGCCGGCGATGAATGCGGAGAAATCGAACCCGGACGACATGTCGGGCCTCCTTGGCGCCCGCTGGCGGGCGGATTTGGCGCGGCGCCCCGGAACCCCGGGAGCGCCGGGCTTTGTCCGGGGCCGCCGCCTAGAGCTCGGAGCTCATGCGGTCGGACACCTCGTTCAGCCGGTAGGCGATCTCCTTGGACCGCTGCAGCCCCTGGGCACTCTCCTGGAGCTTGGCGGAGATGTCCTCGAGCTGCTGCCGGACCTCGGCGGTAGAGGCGTCCTGCTCCTCAGTGGAGGTGGCGATCTGCTGGGTGGCCTGGGCCGTGCGGTCGGTCATCTCGAGGATCCCGGACAGCGCCTGGCCGGCCTGCTTGGTCATGTCCACCCCCTGCTCCACGGCCTCCACGCCATGCTCGGTGGCCTCGATGGAGGAGTCGGTGGAGGTCCGCACCTCCTGCATGAGGCGGTTGGCCTCGTCGGTGAACTCTCGGGTGCGCTCGGCCAGCCGCCGCACCTCGGCGGCCACCACCCCGAAGCGCTGGCCGTACTCGCCGGCGGCGGCCGACTCGATGGCGGCGTTAAGGGCCAGCATGTGGGTCTCGTCGGCAATCTCGTCGATGGAGGCCACGGCGTCGGCGATCTGCTGGGCCTTGGAGCCGGTGTGGGTGATCTTGTTGTTGATGTCGCGCACGTTGTTGCGGATGTCCTCCATGGAGCGCACCACCTTCTCCACGTCCTTGGCGCCGTTGCGGGCGGTCTCCCGGGTCTGGCGGGCGACCTCGTCCACCGCGGCGGAGGACTGGGCGATGTCACGCGACACCCCGCTCATCTGCTCCATGGACTGGGTCATGGTGCCCATGGCCTGCTCCTGCTCGGCGGCGAACTGCACCTGTCCCTCCACCGATTCCAGAATGGCCGAGGACTCCTCGTGCACCCGGGAGCGGATGTCGTTCACCGTGCGCCGGATCCAGCCCACCATGAGGAAGGTCATGGGCACGGCGATAAGGATGGCCACGCCGCTGACGCCGAGGCTCACCAGGATGGCGAACTGCGACTGCTGCTTGGCCTGGCTGCGCAGGTTCTGGGAGCGGTTGGTGAGGTACTGCCGCAGGTGGTCGCCCTTCTCCTTGGCCAGGTACACCAGGGACTCGGTGATGGTGGCCATGGACTCCTCGGTGGAAGTCACGTTGTCGGCGCGGAAGACCTGGTGCCCGGTTGACCGGATGTTCTCCACCAGGTCCTTGATCTCCTTGATGTTCGTCCGAGCCTTCTTGGGGAGGTCGGGGATGTCCTCCACCTGGCTCATGGCCTTCTGGTAGTTGCCCAGCTCCTGCTCGAAGGTCTTCTGGTGCTGCTTGTCGAGGGATTGCAGGTAGCCGTTCAGGGGCGGCAAAAGGCCGACCATGGCCAGCTGCATCTGCACCACCGATTCCGCCTGGCGGTTGGCCTGGGAGTAGCGTTCCAGGAGCTGGGCCTGCTTCTCCTGGACCACATAGGTGACCGCGATGATCAGCACCCAGAGGGCCAAAATGGCACTGATCCCAAGGAGGATTCGTTGCCGGATGTTAAGCGTGGGCATGCAAGATCCCTTCGTTCGTAGGCCCCGTTGGGGGACCTTTTTCTGGCTTCCCGTGGATCCGGGCTGGGCACCCCGTGGGGTCCCGGCCTGCGGTCCGGTAGCGGCGGAACGGCCGGCAGTGGGGGGCCGGGTCTATTTCAGCAACCGCTCCACCGAAAGATTCACCACCGGTTTCTCCCGCCACCGAAAATAGCCGGAGGCGTTGGACCGTACTCCCGGCGGCAGCTCCACCTCGATGGACTCCAACGACAATGGCTCAACCAAGACAATATCCTGAACCGAATCGACCACCAGCCCGACCTGCTCGTCCTCGTCGTTGACCAGGAAGTAATGCTGCGGCTCGCGCACGGGGTCGAGCCCGAGCAGGTGCCCCAGGTCCAGCACGGTCAGGATGCGGCCCTGCAGATGGGTGAGGCCGAGAACCGCCTCGGGGGCCATGGGCACCCGGGTCAGGGGCACCGCATCCATGGTTCCCGCGGAGCGCTCCAGGGGGATGGCGAAATTCCAGCCCTGCAGCCCGATGATGGTGAACCGGCCCTCGCGCCCCGGGCTGCCGATCTCGGTCTGGGCCGTCTCCGGCGCAGCGCTCACTGCGAGACCACCTGCTGCGGGAGGTCATCGTCATTCTCGCCTTCACCCTGGCCGCCGCTGCCGTAGAAGCGCTGGTAGGTCGCCAGGATCTTCTTCACCCGGGCGGTCAGGGTCATGGGCTCGATGGGCTTGTTGATGAAGTCGTCGGCCCCGTGCGCCAGGACGCCGGCCTCGGTCTCCTCGCCCTCCTGCGAGGTAAGCACCACCACCGGGATATGCACCATGCCCGGATCGTTCTTGATCTTCTGAACCAGTTCGTCACCGTTCATGTTGGGCATCTGCATGTCGGTCAGGATCAGATCCGGCATCTCTTTGAAGGCCGTTTCCAGTCCCTCGCGGCCGTCCTCGGCCACGATCACCTTGTAGCCCTCGCTCTCCAGCACGAACCGGCTCATGTCGCGGATCGTCCGGGAATCATCCACCACCAGGACGGTGCTGGGCTCGTCGGCCTCGCGCTTCTTCTTGCGCTTGGCGGTGAGGCCGCGCTCCTCCCACGGCAGGTCCGCCTGCTCCAGCAGGCGTTCGGCGTCGACCTTGGCGCCCACGGGGGCGCCCACCGTCTGGATGACGTCGTTGAGGTCCACCGCCCCGCGCATGGCCTTGACCAGGCCGTCCTCGAACATCAGGTTCATGCCCGCCTTGCGGGCGGCGTCCACCAGCTCGCTCTCGGAAGCGCCGCGGTTGATGCCCTCGATCACCTCCTTGTCGGGCACCAGCAGCTCGTAGACGCCCATGCGGCCCTTCTTGCCCTGGCCGTCGCAGGTGGAGCAGCCCTTGCCCCGGTAGAAGGTGACGCCGTCGGGGATGTTGTACTTCTTGCGCAGGCCCTCGCCGACCTCCACCGGCTCGCTGCAGTCGGGACAGTTGCGCCGCAGCAGGCGCTGGGCGAGGACACCGGAGAGGCTGGAGGCGATCAGGTAGGAGGGCACCTCCATGTCAATGAGGCGGGTGACCGCGCCGGCGGCGGAGGTGGTGTGCAGGGTGGAGAACACCATGTGGCCGGTCTCGGCGGCCTCGAGGGCGATCTCGCCGGTCTCCTGGTCGCGGATCTCGCCGACCATGATGACGTTGGGGTCCTGGCGCAGGATGGAGCGCAGGCCGGCGGCGAAGGTCATGCCCGCCTTGGGGTTCACCGGAACCTGGTTGATCCCCGAGAGCTGGAACTCGACCGGATCCTCGACGGTGATGATGTTGATCTCGTCGGTGTTGATGGCCGACAGCACGGAATAAAGCGTGGTGGTCTTGCCGGAGCCGGTGGGCCCGGTCACCAGCATCATGCCCTGCGGCTGGCGCATGATGCGATCGATCTGCTCGCGCTCGGCGCGCAGGAAGCCGAGGACGTCCAGATCCAGGCCGACGCCGGCCTGGTCGAGGATGCGCATCACCACCTTTTCGCCCCAGAAGGTGGGCAGGGTGGAGACGCGGATGTCCAGGTTGCGGTCCTTGATGCGCAGCTTGATGCGGCCGTCCTGGGGCCGGCGGCTGTCGGAGATATCCATGCCGCCCAGCACCTTGAGGCGGGAGATGACGGCGTTCTGGACCTTCTTGGGCAGGCGCCGCATGACGTGCAGCACGCCGTCCACGCGGAAGCGCACCACCACCGAGGACTCGGCCGCCTCGATGTGGATATCGGAGGCCCCCTTTTGCACCGCGCGCAGCAGGATCTCGTTGACCAGCTTGACGATCGGAGATGAGGCGCTCTCGGCGCGAACGGCGTCCTCGGAGCCTTCCTCCTCCGACGGGCCCTCCTCCACCTCGATGTCCTGCAGGGCCTCGTTCAGGGCCGAATCGTCCTCCGGCCCGAGCTCGTCCTCGGCGGCGCCGTAGAGCTCGCCCAGCTTGGACTCGATGGCCTTCTGGCTGGCGTACACGGTCTGCACCGGCCGCCCCACGTGGAAGCGCAGCTCGTCCACCAGGCGGATATTGTGGGCGTTGCGCATGGCCAGCACCACCGTCCCCCGGCGCTGGCCGAGGGGCAGGACGCGGTACTTGGTGGCGATCTCGTAGGGAAGGAGGTTGGCCGCCTCGGACTTGATGGTCAGGTCGTCGAAGGCGACCAGGGGAATGTGATGGACCTCGGAGAGCAACGGCAGGAGATCCTCCTCCCGCACGTAGCCCTGCTCGATCAGGAATTCCTCGAAAGGCTGTCGGGTTTTCCCCGCCTTGGCCCGGGCCTCCTCGAGGGTTTCCTGGGTCAACAGCCCTTTCTCGGTGATCATCTCGCCCAGGTCGGGCCTTTTGGCCTTTTTCACCGTTTCCATACGCCAGTCCGTCCTTTTCCGCACCATCGCCGTCTCGCGGGGAGCCGGCCGGGGGACAGCCGTTCCGGCCGGGAGGGCCGCCTATCTGCCAAGCGAGCTGGCCACCGCCGGATGGTGAATGCGCCCGCGGTAAACGTTAAGCGCGGAATCCATTTCCGGTGCCTGTGACAAGGCTTGGTCCAGGCCTGCCAGTTGCATTCTTGCCAACTTTTGCACGTATGGCAACAAGCGGGCCGAAAGCGACTTGGTCGCACTGCGGGGAACCGCCGCCGGCATGTTGGTGACCGCGAAGTGGATGACCCCCTCCGCCACGTAGGTGGGGCGCGCGTAATCGGTGGGCCGGGTGGTCTCCACACACCCCCCCTGATCCACCGCCACGTCGGCGACGACCGCACCCGGCTGCATGGCGGCCACCATCTCCCGGCTGACCACCACCGGGGCCCGGGCCCCGGCCGAGAGCACCGCCCCCACCACCACGTCGGCGCCGGCCACCCGTTCGGCCACCAGATCCTGGTAGGGATAGAGGCCGGTGATCTGGCCCGGGCCGTAGGTGGCCAAATGGTCGGCACGGTCCAGGTCAAGGTCGAACACGTCCACGCGCGCGCCTACGGCGGAGAGCAGGTGGGCGGCGTGGGAGCCCACCACCCCGGCGCCCATGACCACCGCCCGGCCGCGCTCGGTCCCCGGGGAGCCGCCGAGCATGATGCCGCGCCCCCCTTCCGGGGCATGCAGCAGGACGATGCTCCGCTGGGCGGCCACCCGGCCGGCGATGGCGCTCATGGGCGCGAGCAGGGGGAGGTGGCCGTCGCCGGCGTCCAGGGTCTCGAAGGCGAAGGCGGTCACGCCGCGCTCGCACAGGAAGTCGGCCAGCTCCGGTACGGCGGCCAGATGCAGGAAGCTGAACAGCACGTGGTCGTCCCGGTAGAAGCCGTACTCCTCCGGGATGGGCTCCTTGACCTTGACGATGAGGCGGCTGGCGGCGTAGAGCTCGGCGGCGTCGGCCACCACCTCGGCCCCGGCGTCACGGTAGGCGGTGTCGGGATAGCCGCTGCCCTCGCCGGCCCCGGCCTCCACCCGCACCCGGTGGCCGGCCCGCACCAGCTCGGCCGCGGCCTCGGGGACCAGGGCAACGCGGCGCTCCTCGGGCTTGCGCTCCCGGGGGATGCCGATATGGATCGCCTCGCTCACCGCCGCTCCTCGTCCGATGCCGGGGTGCCTGGCTCAGCTTTACGCTCGCGGGGCACCGTAGTATGTTCTGAATCCGCGTTAGATCGCACTCTAACGCGGTTCCCCGAGCGGGCCAAGCAACCCCACCCCGACCTTTTCTGGAGCCTTCTGGGATGCCCGAGAACCAACACCACCGCCTGATCATCCTGGGGTCCGGCCCGGCCGGCTACACCGCCGCCATCTACGCCGCCCGGGCCAACCTCGAGCCGGTGCTCATCCAGGGCATGGAACCGGGGGGGCAGCTCATGACCACCACCGACGTGGACAACTGGCCCGGGGAGCCGGCGGGCATCCAGGGTCCCGAGATGATGGACCAGATGAAGCGCCAGGCCGAGCGCTTCGAGACCAAGATCATCTTCGACCACATCCAGCAGGCCGAGCTCGGCGACCGCCCCTTCACCCTCACCGGCGACAGCGGCACCTACACCTGCGACGCCCTGATCATCGCCACCGGGGCCTCGGCCATGTACCTGGGCCTGCCCTCGGAAGAGGAATTCAAGGGCAAGGGCGTGTCGGCCTGCGCCACCTGCGACGGCTTCTTCTACAAGGGCCAGGACGTGATCGTTGTGGGCGGCGGCGATTCCGCCGTGGAGGAGGCCCTGTTCCTGGCCAACATCGCCAACAAGGTCACCGTGGTCCACCGCCGGGAAGAGTTCCGCGCCGAGAAGATCATGCAGGAGAAGCTGTTCGCCAAGGACAACATCGACGTCCTGTGGCACACCGAGCTCGACGAGGTCCTCGGCGACCAGACCGGCGTCACCGGCGCCCGGCTCAAGGACAACCAGAGCGGCGAGACCCGGGACCTGGACGTGACCGGGGTGTTCATTGCCATCGGCCACAAGCCCAACACCGACATCTTCGGCGACGAGCTGGACATGGATCGGGCCGGCTACATCAACACCGCCGCCGACAGCACCGCCACCAACATCCCCGGGGTGTTCGCCGCCGGCGACGTCCAGGACAAGACCTTCCGCCAGGCGGTGACCGCCGCCGGCACGGGCTGCATGGCAGCCATGGAGGCCGACAAGTGGCTGGAGAAAAACACCTAGGCGCCCCTCCCGCCGACGCCATCGACCCGGAGGAGCGCGACGCCTTCCGGGAGGCGGTGGCGGACGTCCAGCCGCTGCACTCCAACCGCGCCGTTCCCGACCGCCCCGCCCCCGAGCCGGTGGCCGCCAGCCGCCGCCGGGAGGCGGAGCAGGTCCGCCTCGACCTGGCCACCGGCGACGCCGATCCGCTGCCCGAGGAGACCGGGGAGGAGGCCTTCTGGTGCCGGCCGGGCCTGCAGCGCAAGGTCCAGCGCCGCCTGCGCACCGGCCAGCTGCCGGTGGAAGCCGCGGTGGACCTGCACGGCCTGCGGGTGGAGGAGGCCCGCGCCGCTCTGGGCGAATTCCTGCACGACGCCCTCGGGCGCGGCTGCCGCTGCGTGCGCGTGATCCACGGCAAGGGCCTGCGCTCCCCCGGGGGCCAGGGCGTCCTGCGCCACAAGGTGCAGCGCTGGCTCAGCCGCCGCCAGGAGGTCCTGGCCTTCGCCTCCTGCCCGGCCAACGACGGCGGCACCGGCGCCGTCTACGTCCTGCTCAAGAAATAGCCTCCGGCCCCGCCTCCTCCGGGGCAATCACCTCGCGCACCACCGAGGTGGCGAAGGCCCCCGCCGGCAGCGCGAATTCCAGCCGGATGCCGTCGCCGGCCGGCCGCCACCCGGCCTCGGCCGGGATCACCCGCAGCGCCCGCCGGTGGGCCCGCACCTCCCGCTCGCGGAGCCCCGCCACCAGCTCCTCTTCCTGCCCCAGGACCGCCGCCTCCAGCGCCGCCGCTTCGCCTTCCGCGTCGCGCCCGTCGGTACCGGGCAGGGGCCCGCTGGGATGGAGGTCGCCGACGGCCCATCGCTCGCGCTCGGCGGCCGGATCGGAAACCACGAAGCCGCTGTTGCTGTCCTTGAACAGGGCCAGCTCGCCGGGCAGCAGGCGATCCCAGCTACCGGCGGCGATCCGGGTGGCCAGGATGCGATTGAACAGATAGCTGCGCGCCGCGGACAGGTACAGGCCGCGCTCCCGCCTTCCCGGCTCCCGCCCTTGGGCGAACCAGCGCCGGGCACCCGACAGGTTGCCGCCCTCCCGGCCGAACCGCTGCGGCCCGAAGTAGTTGGGCACGCCCGCTCGCATCGCCCGCTCGAAGCGCGCCCCGGCGGCACCGCGCGCGCCCGGGGCCATGTGCAGCAGCAGACGGAAGGCATTGCCGGCCAGCACCCCCCGCTGCAGCTTCTTGCGCACCCGGTCCACGCCCACCACCGCCCAGCTCGGCCCGCGCCAGTCCGCGGGGGCCGTCTTCACCCGGTCGGCGGGCACGGTGAAGTGCTGAACGGCCGCGGCGTGGCGGTCCTTGAGGCCGGCATAGCCCACATCCCGTGGCCGGCAGCCCGCCAGCCGGGCCAGGTCCTTGGCCACCCGATCGGTGTTGACCCCGATCTTGCGCACCCGCACCAGCCAGTGATTGCCCTCCCCTTCCGGTGCGAAGGGCAGGCGCTCGGTTACCTCGAACTCCTCGGCCTGCACCCGGTATCGCCCGCGGGGCCGAAAACCCGGGTGGGCCACCGGCCAGGGATCGGCGGGCAGCTCGGCGGCGGACGGGGCGGGAGGGAGAGAGCCCAAGGGCAATCAGGACGCCGGCTGCAGCAGCACCGCCGCCAGGGCGGCAACACCCTCGCCGCGGCCGGTCCAGCCCATGCGCTCGGTGGTGGTGGCCTTGACGTTGACCCGGCCGGGGTCGACGCCCAGGTCGCCGGCGATCACCGCCTGCATCTCGGGGATGTGGGGCCCCAGCTTGGGACGCTGGGCGACCACCGTGAGGTCGGCATTGGCCAGGGCCCAGCCCTCGGCGGCCACCAGCGCGGCCACCTCGCCCA
>DATFLO010000088.1:0-8961 GCA_035267605.1 Gammaproteobacteria bacterium | reverse complement strand
ACGCCTATGTGGGGGGGCGGGCGGGAGGCGCAAGCCGGCAAGCATCGCCATCGCGGCGTGGATGCCGCAGCTACTCGGGGCCTTCCTCGAGCAGGCGCTCCAGGCCGGCTTCGTCGAGCACCGCCACGCCCTGCTCGCGGGCCTTGTCCAGCTTGGAGCCGGCGTCCTCGCCGGCGACCACGTAGTCGGTCTTGCTCGACACCGAGCCGGTGACGCGGGCGCCCCGCGCCTCCAGGGCCTCGGTGGCCTCCTCGCGGGTCCAGCGCTCCAGGGTGCCGGTGAGCACCAGGCGCAGGCCGGACAGGTCGGGCCCCTCGACCGCCTCCTGCTCGGGCCCCTCCGGCTCCACGCCCAGCCCGGCCAGCTGGTCGAGGACCTTCCGGTTCCGCTCCTGGGCGAAGAAGGTGACGATGGCGTCGGCCACCGCCGGGCCGATGTCGGGCAGGTTCTCCAGGGTGTCGCGGTCGGCGCTGCGGATGGCCGCCAGGCTGCCCAGGCGGCGCGCCAGGGTGCCGGCGGTGGCCTGGCCCACCAGATCGATGCCGAGGGCGTAGATGAAGCGGTCCAGCGGCGGGTGCTTGCTGGCCTCCAGGGCGTTGACCAGGTTGTCGGCGGACTTCTCGGCCATGCGGTCGAGGCCCTCGAGCTGCTCGCGGGTGAGCCGGAACAGGTCCGCCGGGGTCTCCACCAGGCCGGTGTCGATCAGCTGCATGGCCAGCTTTTCGCCCAGACCCTCGATGTCCAGGGCGCCGCGGCTGGCGAAGTGGAGGATGGCGCCGTGGCGCTGGGCCGGGCAGGCCAGGCCGCCGCTGCAGTAGGCGTCGACCTCGCCCTCCGGGTGCACGACGTCGGAGCCGCACACCGGGCACTGCGCGGGGATGCGGTAGGGCTCGGTGCCCTCGGGGCGCTTGTCGGTGATGACGCTCACCACCTCGGGAATGACGTCGCCGGCGCGCCGGATCATGACCCAGTCGCCGACGCGCGCGTCCTTGCGCTCCACCTCGTCCTGGTTGTGCAGGCTGGCGCGCGACACGGTGGCCCCGCCCACCTCCACCGGATCCAGGTGGGCCACCGGGGTGATCTTGCCGGTGCGCCCCACCGAGGCCTCGATCCAGTCGATGCGGGTCATCTCCTCCAGCGCCGGGAACTTGTGGGCGAGCGCCCAGCGCGGCGAGCGCGCCACCTGGCCCAGCTCACGCTGGAGGTCGTAGCGGTCCACCTTGTAGACGGCGCCGTCGGCCTCGTAGCGCAGCTCGTGGCGGCGCTCCAGGAGATCGTTGTAGACCGCCAGGCATTCCTCGATGCCGTGGGCGGTCTGGATCTCCTTGAGCATGGGCAGGCCCCAGTCCCACAGCCGGCCCAGGACCTCGCTGTGGCGCGCGCCCACCGGCTCGGAGACCCGGCCCAGGCCGTAGATGGAGATCTCCAGCGGGCGCTGCGCGGTGATGCGGGGGTCGAGCTGGCGCAGGCTGCCGGCGGCGGCGTTGCGCGGGTTGGCGAACTCGTCCTGGCCGTTCTCGCGGCGCCGGCGGTTGAGGTCGGCGAAGCCGTCCTTGGGCAGGTAGACCTCGCCGCGCACCTCGAGCCGGTCCGGCCAGCCCTTCCCCAGCAAATTCAAAGGGATCTGGCGGATGGTCCGGAGGTTGGAGGTGATCTCCTCGCCGCGGGTGCCGTCGCCGCGGGTGCCGCCGCGCACCAGGCGGCCGTTTTCGTAGATCAGGGTCACCGCCAGGCCGTCGAGCTTGGGCTCCACGGCGTAATCCAGGGGCTCATCGGTGCCCAGCATGGAGCGGATGCGGCGGTCGAAATCGAAGGCCTCCGCCTCCTCGAAGCCGTTCTGCAGCGACAGCATGGGGACTTCGTGGCGGATCTCGGGGAATTCGTCCAGGGGCTCGGCGCCCACCCGCTGGGTGGGCGAGTCCGGCGTCACCCATTCCGGGTGCTGTTCCTCGAGCTGCTCCAGCTCGCGGAACAGGCGGTCGAACTCGGCGTCCGGGATCTGTGGATCGTCGAGGACGTAGTAGCGGTAGTTGTGGTAGCTGACCGCCTGGCGCAGCTCCAGCAGGCGCTGATAATCGCTGTCGTTGTTCGCTTCGGCCATGGCTTCGTCCCAGCGCCGGTTGCGGGGGTTCAGCGCAGGCGCCCCTGCCACTGGATGCGCACCCGGCCGTCGTGCGGATCGCCGAGCAGGGGCAGGATATCCCGCACCGCCGGAGGGGCGTCGTCGGCCGCCCAGCCGCTGCCGCGGAAGTGTATCGCGCCGTCGCCCAGGCTGCCGCCCACCTGCCCCTTGATACCCAGCAATGGATCCTCCGCGACCGTCCGCACCTGGCCCTGCAGGCCGCCGTCCTCGCCCAGGGTGAGATCGAGGGCATAGTCGCCCAGGGGCCGGTCGGTGCGGATCAGCCCGGCCTGCAGGGATTCGACGCTGGCCCGCAGCCGGCCCTGCCGCGGCGTGCCGCGGTAGGAGCCGGCCAGGCCTTGGCCGCGGAACAGCACCTCGCCGCTCAGCCCTGCCACCTCCAGCTGCGGCAGGGCCCGCGGCAGGCCGCCCAGATCCAGCCGGCCGTGGATGTCGGGGATGCGCCAGCCGCCCGGGCCCAGGCGGGCGCGCCCGGACACCTCGCCGCCCAGGACGCGGCCGCGGAAGTCCACCGGCAGGCTCCCCGTCAGGGCCCCCACCAACCCGGTGCGCACGGTTACCGGGCCGGCCACCACCCGGGCGCCGCCGGGGAGGGAAACGGTGACACGCTCCACCGAGGCGTCGAACACCGAGCCGGACACGCCCTGCCACTGGACCGTCTGCGGGATGCGGTCGCGCGCCAGGTACAGGGCCCAGCCGGCCGGGATCTGGAAGATCAGGGCGACGCCGAACACCACCGCCCCGAGCAGGGTCAGCCGCACCCAGCGCCGCCTCACGAGCCACCCCCGCCGGCCAGGGTCAGGTCGGCATCCACCTGCCCGGGCTGGTTCTCGACCCGCTGGATGCGGGCCCGGGCCACGCTGGCGCCGGTGCCCGTCCGCAGCTGCTGCAGCATGGCGACCACGCGCTCGAAGGGGACCCCCTTGAGGGACAGGCGCAGGCCGCCCGAATCGGTGGTTCGCAGCTCCTGCAGCTGGTCGCGCAGGCCGGCCCGTGACACCGCCTGCTGGACCACCGCCGGGGTCACCGGTCCGGCGCCTCCGGCCGCGGCGGGCCCTGCCTCCCCCTGCAACCGCTGGACCGTGGCCAGGTGCTCGCGCATCCAGGCCAGATCCTGGCGAAGCTGGGGGATCTCCGCGGCCAGCCGCTGGCGCTCCCGGAGGACCGGCTCCACCGCCAGGTAGGCGACGGTCAGCACCAGGGCCGCGCCGCCAAGGCCCAGCGCCCACCGCTCGCGGGCCGCCCGTTCCCGCCACCAGGCGCGCAGCATATCAGGCCTCCCCTTGCAGGCGGATGCGCCCGTGGACGCGTCCCTGCTTGAGCTCGGCGTTCTCCACCTCGGCGCCGCCGGAGGCGGCCAGGCGCTTCTGCAGACGCTCCAGGGCCTGGTAATCGGGCACGCTGATCTCCACGGTCAGGCTGTCGCCGTCGTAACGCAGGGCCTGCACCCGGGTATCGCCGCCGGCGAGGAGCAGGGGCGCCACCCGGTCCACCCGCGCGAGCAGGCCGCCGCCCCCGCCGCTTTCCTCCTGGCGGGAGCGCAGCCGTTGAAGCCGCTGCTCCATCTGGTAGCGCGGGTCCACCAGGTTGCGGGCGTCGGGGAAGGCCTCGCGGTAGGTGGACTCGATGGCCGCCTCCAGATCGCGGTGCTCGGCGTGGATGCGGGTCCCTTCCAGGAACCATTGGCTGGCCCCGACCACCAGCAGGGCCGCCAGCATGGCCGACGCGGGTACCAGCCGCCGGACCCACTGCCGGGGGTCCTCGCCGGTGGCATAGGGCCCGGTGAGGAGGTTGCAGCCGCCCGCCGGCAGGGGCTGACGGGCCAGCCAGGCGGCGCGCTCGCGGGCGTCCTGCTGCACCTCCAGCTCCAGGCCCAGCGGCTTCAGGCGCTCGGCCCAGCCGGCCAGCCGCTCCGCCTGCTCGGCATGGGCCACCCGCACCCGCAGCGTGCTCGGCCGGGGCTGGGCGCGCTCCAGGGCAAGGATAAGGCCGCCCGGCGGGGTATCGCCGGGCTCCCCGGTCAGCCCCGCGCCGCCCCCGCCGCGGGGCAGCCGCAGCAGCATGGGCGATGCGGCCGCGTCCAGCAGCCACACCCCTTCCTCCGGCGGGGCGATGGCCAGGTACTCGGGCACCAGGGAGCGCAACCGCCAGCCGTGGCCCTCGCTGCCGGCCAGCCAGGTGTCCATGCGCTCGCGGTCGACCACCGCCACCGGGGTGCCGGTCTGGCCCCGGGGCCGGGGCAGCGGCGCGAAATGGTAGTCCTCGGGATCGCGCAGGAGCTGATCCTCCAGCGCGAAGGGCAGCGCGGCGCGAAAGCGGGCACGGCTGCGGGTGGGGATGTTGACGGTGTGGACCCGCACCGCCTCCGGCGGCACCAGCACCACCAGGCGCGCCCCTTCGGGCGCCGGCAGGTCCGACCAGCCGGTGCACTCCCCCGTCTCGCGGGGGAGTCCCTCCTCGGTGGTGCAGCGGGCCCAGTCGAGGCCGTCCGGGCGCCAGCGCACCCACCAGTATTCACCGCGCAAAGCCATCCTGAGCGTCTCTCTCCTTACCGAAAACCGTGCCCGCCGCGCCGGCTAGCGCAGCTCCCGCCGCTGGCGGACGATCCGCACCGGACCCTGGCCGCGATGGTACAGGGTGGTGATCCGCCGTTCGACCGAGGCGAACTTGAGCTGGGCGTGAGCCATGAAGTACTCGCTGGTCACCGTCAGCCCGGGAACCGCCTTGCCCTCCTCGGCCCCGGCGGCCTCCTGGAGGAAGGCGCCGACCTCCCGGAAGGGACGGCCGTCGGTTTCCCGCGCCCAGCGTTTGCCCTGCTGAAGGGCCGTGAGCGGCGGCCCCCACTGGGTGACCGCGGCCGCCAGCACCTCGGGGGTGGCGGTGTTCACGTTGATGCCGGTGGCCTGCGGCAGGGCGGTCACCTGGGGCCGCAGCTTGCGCCAGACATCGGCGTCGATGCCGCGCACCAGGCGCAGCTCCGCCGCCGTCCCCAGGGGCCGGTTGGCGGCCAGGTAGGGCTCGCTCCGGCCGGCGTAGAAGCTGTCCTCCGCCCCCCAGCTGCCGCGCGGGCGGCTGTCGGGATCGATCCAGTCCACCACCGCATCGGCGATGCCGGGGTTGAGGTCGAGGATGCGCAGCAGGCGGCGGAAGCGCAGGACAGCATCGGGATCGGCCTCCCCTTTGGCCGTGACCAGGCTGTTCAGGTTGAACCGGCCCTGCAGGTCCTCGATGCGGCCGCTCAGCTCGCCCCAGCCCACCGGCAGCGGCGGCAGCGGCCGCGCCCAGATGTCGGTGTGGCCGTCGAAGGCGTTGTCGTCGCGGGCAAGGATGAGCGCCACCCACTGCTGCACTGCGCGCCCTGCCTGGTCGGCCTGGGCCGCGGCGGCGCCGCCCTCCACCTGCCGCACCCAGACCTGGTTGGCCAGGGTCAGGCGGCCGATGATGGCGGTCAGCACCGCCACCACCAGCAGCACGGTGATCAGGGCCACCCCCCGCTCCCCGCGGGGCGGCCTAGCGCGGGGGGCCGACATGGAACAGCCTCCGGAAGCTCCCCCGGTCCTTGAAGGCCAGCGTCACCTCAACCGCCCGCGGCAGACCGGGGGGATCCTCCGGGCTGGCGCCCTCGGGGGGCCAGCTCGGAATCCACCGGTTTTCGCGGTTCAGGTAGCGCACCCGGACCGATTGCAGGTCCCCGATCAGCCGGCTCTCCTCGCCCTGGGTGGCCGTGGGCGCGTCCAGGCGCGCCCAGGTGGCCCGGTACAGGGTGCCGTCCCGGTAGCGGTAGGCCACGCGCTGATAGGGGCTGACCGGGCCTTCCCGGAAGGAGGTGTGGCCGCCCCGGGTCAGGCGGAACAGCTGGCCCTTGTTGCCCGATCCGCCGCTTTCGCTGCCGCGGAAGGCCAGCGACCATTCCCGCGCCGGGGCGCGCGGCGCCCGGTTGCGGGCCTGGCCCAGGTCGTTGTCCATGAGGCTGACCACCGACTGCAGGCGCCGCCAGAAATCGCGCGTCCCCTGCAGGCGGTCGTCGACGGCGATGCCCTGCTGCAGGGCGGTGTAGCCTGCCGTGGCCACCAGGGCGAAGATGGCCATGGCCACCAGCACCTCCAGCAGGGTCAGGCCGGTTTCATCGCCGCGGCTCATTGCGGCGCCTCCCCGCCGCTGCCGTCGCCCTCGCCGACGGGCTGCGGCGGCGCCCGGTGCAGCAGATAGCCCTCCATGCTGGCCAGCGAGGGGTCCTCCTTGTCCGTGCCCACGCGCACGGTGACCCGCCGCAGGCGCTCCTCGTCGGTGGTGCTCACCTGCTCGCTCCAGAACCAGCGGCGCCCGGCCATCTCCTCGGAGCCGGAGTAGCTGCGGGGCTCGGGCCAGTCGCCGCGGGCCTGGAGCAGCACCAGGCGGTTCTGCGCCACCCAGCGCGCCACCACCCGCTCCGGCAGGCCCTGGGTGACCTGGATGCCCTGCCCCAGCCCCTTCCACAGGGCGGCCACGGCAAAGGCCACCACCGCCAGCGCCGCCAGCACCTCCAGCAGGGTGAAGCCCCGCTCCCGGCGCGGCTCAGCCATTGTCCCCCTCCTCCACCCGGGCCCGGCCCACGGGATCCATGACCACGGTGCGGTCGAAGTCCCCGGCCCGCAGGGTCAGGCGGAAGGTGTCCTGCTCCCCGGTGGGATACAGATAGACCTCGGCCACGCCGCGGGCGCGGTCGCCGTTGACCGTCAGCGCCCCCCAGCGCACCCCCGGGTAGCTGCGCGGACGCCGGAACGGGGAGCGCTCCACGCCGGCGAAATCGCCGCCGGAGCGCTGCTGGAAGCGCATCTGGCCCTCCTCGGGGTCGAGCACGACCCGCCACACCCGGGAGGTCAGCGAGGCTTCCTGGCGGGCCTGATTGATCAGCAGCACCATGCCGTGGGCGGCGTCACTGACGTCCCGGCCCCGGCTGCCGCCGATGTTGGGGACCACCATGGCCGTGAGAACGGCGATGATGGCCACCACCACCAGGACCTCCAGCAGGGTGAACCCGGCCTGCGCCGAGGGGCGGCCGGGAGGGGCGGCGGGCGGCGGAATCTACAGCTCCCAGGAGCCGATATCGTCGTCGCCGCCCTTGCGGCCGTCGGGGCCGAGGCTGAACACGTCCACGTCGCCGTGCTTGCCGGGGTTCAGGTAGCGGTAGGGATGGCCCCAGGGGTCGGTGGGCACCTTATCCAGGTAGCCGTTCCAGTTGGGCGGTTCGGGCGGCGAGCTGGGCTCCTCGGCCAGGGCCTCGATGCCCTGGTCGGTGGTGGGATAGCGGTGGTTGTCGAGCCGGTACATGTCCAGCGCCGACTTGATCGCCTGGATGTCGTTGCGCGCGGCGGTGATCCGGGCCTGCTCCGGGCGGTCCATGACGCGCGGCACCACCACCGCGGCCAGGATGCCCAGGATGACCACCACCACCATGAGCTCGATCAGGGTGAAGCCGCTCTCGGTGCGACGGCGGCCGAATGCTCCCGGCTTGGACGGTTGCCAGACCATGCCCGAGTCCTTCCTCCGATGAATGGGGCGGGCCCGGCCGCGGCCGGGCTCGATCGCCGAACTGGCGGGGATTCTGTGAAAACCATGTTACAGAATTACAAAGGCCCCGCCCATGCGGGCGGGGCCGGATGCCGGAAGGCCCTAATCAGTTGAGGGAGCTGGCGAAATCGCGGGAGGCCAGGGAAGTCCACTGGACCCCGGGGGTCAGGCTGCCGTTAACCGTCACATCCACCGTGGCGGGGTCGCTGTTTCCGGCGTCCAGCTTCACGTACCCGCTGCTCCCATCCACCCGCCAGATCCCGGCGGTGGGGTAGACGCTGCCGCCCGTGAAGGTGAACGAGGTGGTCACGGAATGATTCAGGGTGACGCATCCGTCCAGCTCGGTGGTGCACACCTTCATGGGGCTGCCGTGGGCGGCCATGTACCAGGTGCCGGAAGTATCCAGCGCGCCGTCGTTGTTGCCGTCGGAGTAGAAGATGTTGGCGTCGCTGATCCGGGAGGATCGGTCGTTGACATGGTCAACAATGTCCAGGGTGCCGCCGTCCCCCAGGTTGAGCTCCAGATCGGCATTAGCGCTGTAGGCTGCATCGTGGCCGGAGGGGAAGACTCCAGTATAGCTTCCCGAGCGCATGCGGATGGCGCCGTTGGCGCCGTAGAGGGTGTTACCGTTCTGGGCGATGATGAAGTGGCCGAAGGAGACCTTGAAGTCGTAGCTGTTGGTGTCGATGTCGCCGCTTTTCAGGGTAAGGGTGATCGAGCCGTCGAAGCGGATGGTCCCGAACTGGCAGTCGTTGAAGGAGAGCCCCAGAGGACTGTCGGCGGTCAGCGTGTTGGAGCTGGAGTAGCTGAAGCTGCCGCCGTCGGTGCAGGACTGGGTCGCCCCGGCGGCCAGGTTGCCGCCGCCGGTCTGTGCCGTCAGACGGCGCGCTTCCAGGGCCGCAGCGGCCAGGCTAAGGCTGGTCTGGCCGCCATCCGCAACGATGGCCGTACCGAGGCTGCCGGCCGATTCACCCAGCACCGAGGTACCGGCACTGCTGGTGACGGAGTCCACGGTCGAGCCGGCCGCGGAGCTGCCGTTGCCGCTGGTGATGGCGGCGTCACCGGTCCCGCCGGTGTAGGTGGTGCCGGCGCTGTTCCCGCCGTCGGATGAGCCCCCGCCTCCCCCGCCGCCGCAGGCGGCGAGCGCCAGGGCGGTGCCGGTGATGCCGAGAGTCCTGAGGATGCGTCCGTGCTTTGCTGCCCGCTGATTGGCCACTGGGCCCTCCTTTCCCCTAGGGGTTCCTGGTGTTGCGTACGGGATCGCCCGT